>JAFPBJ010000066.1 GCA_017390525.1 Lachnospiraceae bacterium
CAACCAATCAGATAAAGAGTAGTACTAGAAGCAGAAAAACCAGTGGTTTCAATATCAAAGAAAAGAAGCTGTTCTAGTTGATTTTTTACCTGAAAAGGGTAGGTTGGGGTTATATTAAGCTGTTTGGTATATTGTTTCATATTTTTTTCTCCAATTTTTTAGGAATTAAGGTTATGATACCACAGAAATAAAAAGAGGACAACAAAGAAGGTTGAATATTGTTTCTTCTAGCAATATAATAGACTAAGTGGTCTATAATATAAAAATAGGTGTGAATATAGGCAGTTGCGAAACACAGTTTAAGCATTCTGTAGTTGTACAAAATATACATACCAACGCAGGCATGCTCTCGCTACGTTGTCCCTCGTTGCGCCACATAATATGCTAAAAAACAGCATATAAGTGGCGACGGGGACAAAGTACCTGCATATGGAAATGTATATTTTGTACAACATAAAGAAGTTTTTTGAATGTTTCGCAAATGGCTAATAGGTGTGAATATGAAAAAAGGAGAAAAAACAGAAATAACCAAGGAAAGAATATTAGGTTTAGCAATGCAGGAATTTGGATGAAAGGAATTTGAATGGGCGGGAGAGTTGTCAAAAGAAAAGCTATAAATTGTTGAAAATAGGAGTACATCTATTGATTGATATAAAAAATGGATGTACTCTATTTTTTTGAAAAGAAAAAAAGGGGGGTTTCTTCCTTGTGATTTTATGATAAAATACTAATAACAGTGTGCTGAAAAACAGACTACATAGGAGGCAGTGAAGAACATGATATCATTTATTCGAGGGGAGCTAACCAATGTGGAGGCCAATGGAATTGTAATTGACCATCAAGGATTGGGTTTTTTTGTTATGACTCCCACTACGGTACTAGAGCATTTGCCACCCCTTCAGTCCCAGGTGCAGGTATATACTTATTTGTATATTAAAGAGGGTGTGATGGACTTATATGGCTTTGCAACCAGGCAGGAGAGAAATTTATTTCAGACGCTAATTGGGATTAATGGAATTGGACCTAAGGCAGCCATTGCAATTTTATCTACTCTTTCCGTGGAGCAGCTACAATATGCAGTGTTAAGTGATGATGTGAAAACCATTACCAAAACGCCGGGGATTGGAACAAAGGGAGCTCAAAGATTGATTATTGAGCTTAAGGATAAGCTACAGCTAGAAGAGGAACTAGAAGCTACCTTTGGTGGGGAAGAATCAAAAGATTCAAGTCATCTTACCAAAAATAATGTGGCAATGGCATTGGTTTCCTTAGGCTACAGTAATGCAGAAGCCTTAAGAGCAATTAGCAAAGTGAAAAATGCAGATGAGCTTATAGAGGAGACTTTATTAAAAGAAGCCCTAAAGAAAATTATGACTCCTCTTTAAATCAAATCATATAAGGAAATAAGCTATGGATCGAATTATTACAACAGACTTAATGGAAGAAGATATTAAAATTGAAAATAATTTAAGACCTCAATTATTAGAAGATTATATTGGTCAAAAGAAAGCCAAGGATAATTTAAAAATATTTATTGAGGCAGCAAAAAAAAGACAGGAATCTCTAGATCATGTGTTATTTTATGGACCACCGGGACTAGGAAAAACTACATTAGCAGGAATTATTGCTAATGAAATGCAGGTGAATTTAAAAATTACCTCGGGACCTGCCATTGAAAAGCCAGGAGAGCTTGCAGCGGTACTAAATAACTTAGGAGAAGGAGACGTCCTTTTTATTGATGAAATTCATCGTCTCAATCGTCAGGTTGAGGAAGTACTATATCCTGCCATGGAGGATTTTGCCATTGATGTTATGATTGGAAAGGGAGCTGCTGCCAGGTCAATTAGACTGGATTTACCAAGGTTTACATTAGTTGGTGCTACTACTAGAGCGGGAATGCTAACAGCGCCACTAAGAGACCGTTTTGGAGTGGTACATCGTTTGGAATTTTATTCCCCAGAGGAGCTAAAACAGATTATTCTTCGTTCAGCAAAGGTACTTGAGGTGCCTATTGAAGAGGAAGGGGCGTTAGAGCTTGCTAGACGTTCAAGGGGGACACCAAGACTTGCCAATCGATTATTAAAAAGAGTACGAGATTTTGCTCAGGTACAGCACGATGGTACTATTACCTATGAAATTGCAACCACAGCATTAAATCAGTTAGAGGTAGATAGTCTTGGTCTTGACCAAATAGATAGAACTCTTATTTTAACTATGATGGAGAAATTTGCAGGTGGGCCTGTAGGCTTAGATACACTAGCAGCGGCAATAGGAGAGGACGCTGGCACCATTGAGGATGTATATGAACCATATTTATTAATGAATGGATTTATAAAAAGAACACCAAGAGGAAGAGTCGTAACAGAATTAGGATATCAGCATTTTGGTATCCCATATTGCAAGGAATAAAGCAAAGGAAGGATAGGTGATTTATATGGCTAAGAAAAATGATATTCAAGTAATTATTAATAAAAAAGTGTATACCTTAAGTGGGTATGAAAGTGAAGAATATTTGCAAAAAATAGCATTATATTTAAATAATAAGATTGAAGAATGTAATCAGGTAGAAAGCTATAAAACATTAGGGTTAGAGTATCAAAACATACTTCTAGCGATTAATATTGCAGATGATTATTTTAAAACGAAAGAGCAGGTTTCTATTTATGAAGAGGAAATTGCACAAAATAATAAAAAATCGTATGATTTAAATCATGAAATGATTGAAACTCAGATTAAATATGAGTCAGCACAAAAGCTAGTTGAGGAATACAAAGAAAAAATCAACGAGCTACAAAAAAAGATTATTCAGTTAGAAGCCAATAGAACAAAAGAGAATTAGAAAGGATAAGCTGATTCATGATAGAAAAACCGGAGATTTTAGCGCCAGCAGGCTCCTTTGAAAGCGTAAAAGCAGCCGTTTTAGCAAAGGCAGATGCCATTTATTTAGGTGGAAGCAAATTTGGAGCAAGAGCCTATGCTACAAATTTTGATGAAGAGCAGCTACTAAAAGCAATTGATTATGCTCATATCCATGGGGTAAGGGTATATTTAACAGTCAATACCTTACTAAAAAATCAGGAAATAGACCAAGTCATACCGTATTTATTACCCTTTTATAAAGAGGGCTTAGATGGAGTGATTGTACAGGATGTGGGAGTGGCAAGGATTATTAAACAATACCTAAAGGACTTACCAATTCATGGAAGTACTCAAATGACCATAACAGGCGTTGATAGTGCACTGCTTATGAAGAAATTTGGCATGACAAGGGTAGTTCCAGCAAGAGAATTGTCCTTTGAAGAGATTAGAGACATCAAAGAAGCTACGAATTTAGAGCTAGAAACCTTTATTCATGGTGCCTTGTGTTATTGCTATTCAGGACAATGTTTATTTAGTAGTATGTTAGGTGGGCGAAGTGGAAATCGTGGTAGATGTGCTCAGACTTGTAGACTTCCCTATGGCACTGCAGAAGGTAAAAAGAAACAATATTTATTATCACCTAAGGATTTATCTACTATTTCCTTGATTCCTCAACTAGTGGAAAGCAAAATTGACTCCTTTAAAATTGAAGGACGTATGAAAAGTCCAGAGTATGTAGCTTTGGTAGTATCAATTTACAAGCACTATTTAGAAAAATATTTATCAGGAGAAAAGGAATACAAAGTAAGTAAAGAGGATTTAGTAAAGCTATTAGATGCGTTTAATCGAGGTGGATTTACCAAAGGATATTATATTCAGCATAATGGAACTGATATGATGTCTATGAAACGACCAAATCATCAGGGCGTTTATTTAGGGAAGGTAGAAAAAATTCAAAAAAATACCATTACCTTTACTGCAAAGGAAAAACTAAATAAGCAGGATGTATTAGAAGTCCTTACAAAGGATACAAGTAAAACCATACAGCTTACCTCCCCTGTTTCAAAAAACAAGGGTGAAAAGGTATGTTTAAATGCAAACAGTCTAAATCAAATTAAAATTGGACAAGAAATTTATAGAACCAATAATCAAGAGCTAAAAAAACAGGTAAAGTATGACATTTTAGAAAGCCAATTGAAAGAAAATATAGAGGGAAAGGTAATACTAAAGAAAGATTTTCCTGCTATACTTAAGCTGAAGCATAAAATGGTAGAGGTAGAAGTAGAGGGAGGGATTTGTACTGCTGCCAAAAATCAACCTATTACCAAGGAAAAAATACTTGCTCAAATGAACAAAACAGGAGATAGTGAGTTTTCATTTTCAAGTCTTACAGTGGAAATGACAGAGGAGCTTTTTATGCCAATACAAGAATTAAATCAGTTAAGAAGAAAGGGCCTGGATACTCTTTCTAAGGAATTGATTAGTCAGTATAAGCGAGAGGAGCCTATGAAGGATACGAAGACTTTAGTTTCAAGTAAGCATGCTATAAAAATGGAAACTGATCCTAAAATTGTTGTAAAGGTACTAACGCTAGAGCAATTTTACCAAGCTACAAACATGAAAGAGGTAAGCTCTATCTATGTAGAGAGCAGCTGTGTGCCTTTTTCAAAGTGGCAGGAGGTCAGCTTACAGGGAAAAGAAAAGGGAAAAAAGATTTATTTTGTATTGCCAAGAATTTTTCGAAAAGAAACAAGAAAACAATATGAGCAACACAAAGAGCAGGTGTTTTCCAAGGAATTAGATGGATTAGTGGTAGGAAATTTAGATGCCTTTGCTTATGCTTTAGGGCAAAAGGAGTATCAAGGCGAGCTGGTATTAGATTATACTTTATACGGCTATAATCAAGAAGCAATTAGCTATTATGAGGAAAACTGTAACCAACCAATTACCTTTACCATGCCAGTGGAGCTTAATTGTTCGGAGCTTATGTCACTTTCTTATGGAAATAGTCAGTTAGTGGTATATGGTCATTTGCCTTTAATGGTGTCAGCTCAATGTGTAAGAAAAAATACAAGTAAATGTACAAAAACAGAAGGCTTTCTTTCTATTACCGACCGTTATGAGAAACCATTTTATGTGCATACTAGGTGTAGTGATTGTTACAATGTTATTTATAACGGAACACCAGTCTCTTTATTAGGAGAAAAAGAAAGGGTAAGTCAGCTAAAACCGAATAGTCTCCGATTAGACTTTACCATAGAGTCAAAAGAAGAAGTGGAAGAAATCATAAGAAAAGCAGGGAATGTCTTTTTAGAGGAAAAACAGGTAGAAGAGCTTGCAAGCTTTACAAAAGGACATTTCTTAAAAGGAATTTTGTAAAAAGGAGGTGGGATAGTTTGGTTACCATTATTACGTCTATTGCAAATTATTTGCTGATTATTTTAGGCACAATATATACCTTGTTTTGTTTTACGGTATTTAAGCCTAGTAACCAAAATAGAAAAGAACAAATATTAAATCGACAGATTATTTATATGTTATTATTTCATTTTTTATGTTATTTAATTTTGCTGTTAAGAACAGAGAATTTTAAAACCATTATGTTTTATGGTGTGCAAACCTGTTTTATTGGAATTTATTTATTTTTATACCATAAGGCATATAAGGATGCATCAAGGCTAATTTCTAACAATATGTGTTTTTTGTTGGTGATTAGTTTTATTATGTTAACTAGATTATCCTTTGACCTAGCTATCAAGCAATTTGCCATTGTGGTAGCTTGTACAGCTATTTGTAGTGTCATTCCTTGGATACTAAAAAAATTGAAAGCCTTGTCTGCCTTTGGAATTCTGTATGGAATAGCAGGATTATTGCTACTAGGTTCAGTTTTTGTATTTGGTGTGACAAAATACGGAGCAACCAACTGGATTTCTGTTGCAGGAATTTCATTGCAGCCTTCGGAATTTGTAAAAATATTGTTTGTATTTTTTGTTGCATCTATGTTGGCATATTCGAATTCCTTTAGGCAGGTGGTGATTACTACGGTGATTGCAGGAATTCATGTATTGGTGCTAGTGCTAGAAAAGGATTTAGGTGCAGCACTTATCTTTTTTATGGTTTATTTAATTATGCTATTTGCGGCAACAGGCAACTATTTTTACTTTTTCGGGGGAATGGTAGGGGGCTCTTTGGCAGCCTTTCTTGCATATAAATTATTTCCTCACGTTCAGGTGAGAGTAGTGGCATGGCAAAATCCATGGCCTTTAATTGATAACAAAGGGTATCAAATTACTCAATCCTTATTTGCTATTGGAACTGGTGGCTGGTTTGGGATGGGACTAGCACAAGGAATGCCGAATTCTGTTCCAGTAGTAGAAACAGATTTTATTTTTTCTGCTATTGTTGAGGAGCTAGGAGGCATTTTGGGATTTTGTGTGATTTTAATTTGCGTTAGCTGCTTTGTTTTATTTTTAGATGTGGCAATGAGAAGTAAAAAAATGTTTCCGAAGCTATTGTCCTTAGGTTTTGGTGCAGTTTATATTTTTCAAGTATTTTTATCCATTGGAGGAGTAACAAAATTTATTCCCTCTACAGGAGTCACCCTTCCTTTGGTTAGCTATGGAGGAAGCTCTGTACTAAGTACATTGATTATTTTTCAAGTGATTCAAGGGCTATATATTGCGGTAGAGCAAGCCAAGGCTTTGGAGAGTCAACAGATGGAGGTAACAAATGAAGGATAAACAACAAGAAGGTAGACCTAAGGCGAGAAGAAAAAAAGCAAAAAACGCAATGGTGAATAAGCAAATTATTTTGGTGGCATATATTTTCGCAGGTTTATTTCTTGCGTTAATGGTATACATCGGGAAATTTATTGCCTTTGATAGCCAGGATGTAATTACCAATTCTTACAATAAAAGACAGGATACCTTTGCCAAAAAGGTTATTCGGGGAAATATTTTAAGTAGTGATGGAAAGGTACTTGCAGAGTCGAAGGTAAATGAAAAAGGTGAGGTAACTAGAAGCTATCCTTACGGAAATATGTATGCCCATGTAGTAGGCTTTGCTTTAAGAGGAAAATCTGGCATTGAGTCTATCGCCAACTATAATTTGTTGACTTCCAATGCAAATATTTTTGAACGAATTTATAATGACCTAACGGAAGAAAAGAATATTGGAGATAATATTGTAACCACGCTAGATTCTAGGCTGCAAAAGGTGGCGTACGACGCTCTAGGCAGCAGAAAGGGTGCAGTAGTAGTATTAGAGCCAGATACAGGAAAAATCTTAGCAATGGTATCAAAGCCTGATTTTAATCCCAATGAAATTGATTCTATTTGGGATAGTATTACAAAAGAGGATGCAAGTGGAAATTCAACCCTTCTTAATCGAGCAACGCAAGGACTTTATCCTCCAGGATCTACCTTTAAGACACTAACCACCCTTCAATATATTAAGGAACATAAAAATTTGAGTCATTTTTCTTATGAATGTAGTGGAAAAACTACAGTAAATGGAGTAGTAATTAATTGCTACAACAATTCCGTTCACGGAAAGCTAGATTTACAAAAGGCTTTGGCTAAGTCCTGTAATGGTGCCTTTGCTAAGGAGGGAGCTAAGCTAAATCAAAATAGCTTTTATCGTTTGGCAAATGACTTTTTATTTAATCAGGAACTACCATATCAAGGGGCGTATAAAAAAAGTAGTTATGTATTAAATAATAAGTCTGATAAAGGGGAAATTCCTCAAACCATGATTGGACAAGGAAAAACACAAATTACTCCATTACACAATGCATTGATTTTTTCTACCATTGCTAATGGGGGAGTGATGATGAAACCTTATTTAGTGGATAGAATTGAAAATTATAATGGAGATTTGGTAAAAAAATATTCTCCTAAGGTGGCGAAAAAAGTGATTTCTACCCAAGAAGCTCAAGTAATGACTGGGCTGTTAAAGGGAGTCGTAGACGAAGGAACAGCAAGCTCTCTAAAGGGACTTAATATGAATATTGCAGGAAAAACAGGCTCAGCAGAATTTGAAACTGGAAAAGCAGCCCATGCCTGGTTTGTAGGCTTTGCTCCTAGTGATAATCCAAAGGTAGTCGTAGCGGTAGTAGTGGAGAATGTGGGAACAGGAAGCACCTATGCAGTTCCTATTGCAAAACAAATTTTTGCAGCATATCAAAAAATAGAAAAAGAATAAAGTACAATTTATTTCCTTGTTGAAATAAAACACATCTTGTTGTATACTAAAAAGGATAAAAAGAAACACACCTATTCCTCGAAAAGAGAGCAGGAGGGATTGCAATGGTTGAAGCAATAAGCTGTGGTGGTGTGGTTATTTTCAGAGGGAAGATTTTACTTTTGTACAAGAACTACAAGAACAAATATGAAGGTTGGGTGCTACCAAAGGGAACTGTAGAAGAAGGCGAAGAGTACAAAGAAACCGCTATTCGAGAGGTAAAAGAAGAAACAGGAGTATTGGCATCGATTATTAAGTACGTTGGAAAAAGTCAATATACCTTTAGCATTCCATCTGACATCGTAGTGAAAGATGTTCATTGGTATCTCATGATGGCTGATAGTTATTACAGTAAACCACAACGAGAGGAATACTTTCTTGATTCAGGTTATTATAAGTTTCATGAAGCCTACCATTTGCTTAAGTTTCCAAATGAAAAGCAGATTTTAGAAATGGCATATAATGAATATACTGACCTAAAAAAGGCTAATCTTTGGGGAAATAAGAAGTATTTTTAAGAAAGTAAAAAAAGGCATCTTAGGATGTCTTTTTTGTGTTGAATAGGAGGAAGGAATATGTTAAATCATAAGCTAAAGGAGTCTATTGAGAATAAGTTTAAGGAGCTACAAATGAATTTGGAAAATAATTATAAGGATTTGGCAATTGATGCAAGAAAGGATTTAGAAGAAACTCTTGAAAGGCTACATGAAAGTGGAGAGCTAAAAGAGAAGTATTATAAGAAATATAAAGAGAAATTAGATGACTATACCAATCGCATGATTGGATATCATCACTAGATTGGTATTGGCATAATCATATAACTAGACATATAGCAGGCGCCTGTTGCACCTGCTTTTTTTATATCCTGGTAATTTTCTTCTGTAATGCCACCAATGGCATAAACAGGAAGGGATACTGCTTGGCAGATATCTGTTAGAAAGGAAAGACCTCTAGGTGGCAAATCTTTTTTACAATTAGTTGGAAATATATGTCCTGCAATTAGGTAGGTAGCACCTTGTTTACTAGCAATTTGAGCTTCTTCTAAGGAGTGAACAGAAACACCGATTTCCTCAAAATTATTTAAGCTATCCTTTTCCTTTAAAAAGATAGGGTAAGGCAAATGGATTTTTTTTATGTTTAGCTTTTGTGCTACTTTTATATGAGTGTGAAGAATAAGCTTGCTTTGGTTTGGAGCACATAAATTAATCAATTTTTTAGCTAATATCTCATATTCTTCGTAGGATAAATCCTTTTCTCTTAAAATAATGGAGTGCTCTTTTGTTTTTGCAAAATATTCGATTCTCTTTTCAAAATTATCAAGACAAAGTGTTCGGTTTGTAATAATAAAATCCATTTGTATTATCCTTTCTGTTAATAGGAAATTGCATTTTTAGGCGCACTAGAATTGAGTTTGCAGCGCAAACTTAGACTCTAATATAGTCTACATATACAGGCTGTAAGCCATGGTCTAGAATGGATTGGTGGACTTCGCTTACAGTTCTAGGGTCGGAGATTTCAAATTGCTCGTCTCCTTTGGCTTCGCTATTATGACCACCAACGCTTACCTTTACGCCAGCAGAGATTTTAGTAGCGCACATGCCAATGACATTGTCTCTAAAGCCTGCTCGTTCTCTAGTGGAAATGGTAATTCCAGCGTATGGCATAAAAAGTCTGTAAGATAGCATTACTTGGAGAAGCTGGGTTTCATGTACATCCTTTGGATTTTCTTCTGCATGATTAATAAAAGGACGAAGTCTTGGTGGAGAAAAGGAGATTTCTGCATGAGGATATTTTTTTTGTACAAGCATGGCATGAAGGCCTGTAGCAAAGGCATCCTTTCTAAAGTCACCAAGACCAAGTAGGGCACCAAAGGCAACGCCTCTCATATTACCCATAAGAGCGCGTTCTTGGGCGTGAAAACGGTAAGGGTAGCATCTTTTTGGACCACTTAAATGCATAGTTTCATATTTATCTGTGTCATAGGTTTCTTGATAAACGCAAACATAATCAGCACCACATTCGTGTAAATAGGCGTATTCATCACTGTTAAGAGGATAGATTTCTATGCCTACTAAGGAAAAGTATTTAGAAGCTAATTTTACTGCTTCCCCAATGTAGGAAACATCGGACATATGTCTAGATTCTCCAGTTAACAATAAAATATCTTGTAGCCCTGTGCTAGCTATATTTTTAAGCTCCTGTTCAATTTCCTCTAGGGATAATTTCCCACGATTGATTTTATTTTTACAGTTAAAGCCACAATAAACACAGTTGTTTTCGCAGTAATTAGCGATATAAAGTGGAGTAAATAAGCTTACGCTGTTTCCAAAATGCTTTCTAGTTTCTAAAGTGGCTCTTTGTGCCATTTCTTCCAAAAAAGGTGTGGCAGCAGGGGAGAGAAGTGCTTTAAAAGCTTCTACATCAATGGTTTCTTTTTGAAGTGCACGTTTTACATCTGCTTTTGTATAAGCATTATAATCATAGTTTTCTACTTCAGATAGTACCTGAGACATAATGGTAGAATCAATTTGTTCCATCGTAGGTAGGTATTCCATATGGTTTGTAACTGTTTCCATGTTTTTCTTCCTTTCCAAGCTTAGTCATTTAAAAATCCTGTAAGAGGGCTTGAGGCTTCTCCGCGTTTTTCTAATACTCGTCCTAGTCCTGCTAGGTATGCATGTCTTCCTGCTTCTACGGCTAGCTTAAAGGCGGTAGCCATTTGTGCCACATCTCTTGCAGTAGCAATAGATGTATTTGCCATTACTGCCGCTACACCTAGTTCCATAGCCTCGCAAGCTTGAGAGGGGCGGCCAATTCCGGCGTCTACAATAATTGGAAGGGAGATTTCTTCTACCAACATTTCAATAAACGGTTTGGTAAGAAGTCCTTTGTTGCTTCCAATTGGGGCACCAAGAGGCATAACCGCAGCAGCTCCTACGTTTTCTAGTTCTCTTGCCACATTTAAATCAGGATACATATATGGCATTACAATAAAGCCTTCTTTTGCTAAAATTTCAGTGGCTTTGATGGTTTCGTAGTTATCTGGCATTAAATATTTAGAGTCATGGATAATTTCTAGCTTTACAAAGTCACCACAGCCTAGCTCTCTTGCTAAATGGGCGATTCGAACGGCTTCTGATGCGTTTCTTGCTCCTGAGGTATTAGGAAGTAGAGTTACATTGGAGGGCATATAGTCAAGGATGTTTTCTTCACCCCCTACGTTAGCTCTACGAAGTGCTAAGGTTGCCATTTCAACGCCAGCATTTTCTATTACTTTTTTCGTCATTTCTAGGGAGAATTTTCCTGATCCCAAAATAAAACGAGAGTGGAATTTGTGATCTTTAATAATAAGTGGGTCTTGGTCTTCTAAACCACTGCCACCACCAACAAAATTTACAATTTCAATGATGTCGCTTTCCTTTAATTGGGTTGTTTCGTATGCTTCCTTTGGGATGATAGCTTCGTTTATTTCTACTGCAATGTGAGATAAGGTATAGTCTTGGTCTAATAAGAATTCCTTAAGTGTTATAGGGGTTTTTACTGTGATTTGTTTTCCATTTACTTGCATTGGGGTGTTTCCTTTCTTTTTGTGTTTATTTTGGTAAAAAAGTGTCGTTGCATACGAGCACTTTCCTTTTCTCTTTTAGTTAAAAAAGCGTACAAAAAGGGATACACCCGCGGTGGTGTACCCCATTACTTAACGTTACCAATATTGATTTAGTACACTATATCATAGATTTTATTGTTTGTCAAAAGGTTTGTTTTAGGTCATAAAATTTTTGAAAAAGATTTCGTTGCACTTCCTATACTTTTATATTAAGATAAAGTGGAAACAAGCTTTAGTGTGCTTTACAAATGATTAAAAAATTTTGTATTTGGAGGAAGAGAAAATGTTATTCGTTGAATATCCAAAGTGTACTACATGTAAAAAAGCGAAGAAATGGTTAGAGGAACATAATATAGAATTTACAGATAGAAATATTGTAGAAGAGAAACCGTCTTATGATGAACTAAAGGATTGGTATCAGAAAAGTAAATTACCATTAAAGAAATTTTTTAACACCAGTGGTATTTTATATAGAGAAATGAATTTAAAGGACAAGCTTGCTCATATGAGTGAGGAAGAACAACTTGAATTACTTGCTTCTAATGGAATGCTAGTGAAACGCCCATTGTTGATTAAAGCTGATAGGGTATGCATAGGATTTAAGGAAACTGAGTGGACAGAAGTGGCGAAATGAAAAAAATGGTATCGCATCAGGCATTATGCTTGGTGCGTTTTTTCTTGAATTTTTGAGGTAAGTTTTACGTTGAAATCCATTGAAATATAGACAAGAAAAGTTTATAATAATACTATATATATTTATGCAATAAAATAAAAGACTACATATGGGGTATGAGATAGAAGGAGAAAGGGTGTAAGCTATGAAACAGATTTTAGTGGTAGATGATAATAAGGCGAATCTTATTTTAGCGAAAAAGGCGTTAGAGGATAATTATCAGGTGATTTTAGTAAAGTCAGGAATGCAAGCACTTCAGGTGTTGGAAAAGCAGATTCCAGATTTAATTTTATTAGATATTAACATGCCAGAAATGAGTGGCATTGAAACTATGATGAAAATGCGAGAGCGAGAAGAATTAAAGGATATTCCTGTGGTTTTCTTAACAGCAGATGGAGAAAGTGAAACTGAGGTTGTATGCTTAAAATTAGGTGCCTCTGATTTTATTATGAAGCCCTTTGTAAAACCTATTATGCTTTGTAGAATTGAGCGTATTTTAGAGCTTGCTGAATTAAAAAAGAAATTAGAAATAAAGGTAGTTGAAAAGGAACGACAGGTAGGGGAATTATCCCTACAAACTATGCGTACTATGATGAATGTCATTGATGATAAGGATCCGTACAACAAGAACCACTCTATTGAGGTAGCGAATATTGCAAAATTAATTGCAAGAAGACTACATTGGTCAGAAGAGGAAATTTATCAGTTAGACTGCATGGCTCTTTTGCATGACGTGGGAAGATTAGGAATTCCTGATGAAATTATTAACAAAGAGGGTACTTTAACAGTAGAGGAATTCCAAACAATACAAAAGCATACTGGATTAGGCAATGAGATTCTAAAAGATATTGTTACCATAGACAATATTGCGGATGGAGCAAAATATCATCATGAACGTTATGATGGAACTGGCTATCCAGACAGATTAGCGAAGGACGAGATTCCTATTGCTGCTAGAATTATTGCAGTAGCAGATGCTTATCAGGCAATGTGTTACGATAGACCATATCGTCCAAAGCTGGACAAGGAAGCGATTAAAGCGGAATTATTAAAGGAATCTGGAAAACAGTTTGATCCACAAATTGTAGAGATTTTACTATCTCTTATGGAAGAGGAAGGGGCATTAGAGTTTCATGAACCTGTCATGGATTCAGAGGAAGCTAAGGTGAATTTAGAAAGTCATCATGTGCTAAAAAGAGTGCTTAGTCAATATAAAAATAGCATAGAAACAGAAGCTAGACGAGACGAAATGACAAAATGCTGGAATCGTAATTATTTAGAAGAAGTTGTAAATGAAAGCATGAAAGCAAATCCAAATAAAGGTGCCTTATTTATGATGGATCTTGATAATTTTAAATTAATTAATGATAATTACGGACATATGAAAGGGGATTCCATTATTCTACAGTTTGCTGAGATTCTCCGTACCGTTTGTAGAAAAGAAGATATCCTTGCAAGAGTGGGGGGCGATGAATTTTGTATTTTCTTTTCAGATATAGAGGATGTGTTAGAGGCAAGAAGAAAGGCAAAAAATATTTTAGCTGAAGTCAATAATGCATTTACAGAATTAGATGTAGCCCATAAATTTGGAACCTCTATTGGTATTGCTATGGTAGAAGCAGCTGTAGCAGATTTTAAAGAGCTTTATAATAGGGCAGATAAGGCACTCTATTCTGTAAAAAGAAAACAAAAGCATAATTTTGAATGCTATTTTGATTATGGATGTGGAAAAGTTGAGGAGCCTGTAACATTTGATAGAGTAACCAAGATTACAGATATTGAGGAAATTTTAGGGGAACAGGATGAGCCAAAGGGTGTATTTCAAGTTCCAATTGACGAGTTTGAAAACATTTATCAATTTTTAAAGAGAAATTGTAACCGCTCTGAGGCAAAGGTTCAGATTCTTTGTATTACATTAGAGCAAAAGGAAAATGAAGAGGTTACAGATGCAGTCATAGAAACTCGTATGACACAACTAAATCAAGCAATTTCTCAATCCCTTCGCAAGGGAGATGTGTGTACTAGGTTTAGTAGCTGTCAGTATGTAGTAATTATAATGGGAGCTAGAAGTGAAAATTGTCAGCTCATTATGGAACGAATTAGAGAAGGCTTTTATTCTATGAATCAAGATAGAGATATTGCATTAAAGTATCTTTGTAAAGAGGTAGAATTGTAAAGTTAAACTTGGTAAGGAAGGCAACGATATGGATATTTTATGCACAAGTATGTTATTAATATTAGGAATTGCTGTGCTTTTGATTGGGATTAGTAATTTACATAACGGAGAAAAAATTATATTTAAGAGCACCTTTAATTTAATGATGTATTTTGGTGGTGCTCTTTGGGATATTGGTTATGGATGTATGTTATTACAAGCTGATTCAGAAGTGGCAGATATATTTAGGGGGATATCATTAGTAGGTATGTCTATTTTCCTTATTAGCGTAACAGGATTTTTTACAAAGCAAATTGGTGAAAAAGTAAACCTTAAGCTATTGGTGAGAATCTCAGTTTATGTTGGTATTATTTGTTGTTTGCTAGTGTTTGGCAACAATTACAAATATGTAAAGACAGAAATTGGATATAGTTACCTTTATGGGGGTAGCGTAGTGGGGGCAATTGCATTTTGTCTTTATGTGCTTTTCTTTGCCTTTCATATTGCACTTGTTTTCGCATGGAGAAAACGTTGTAAAACTACTAAGGAAAAGAAATTAAGCAAATATGCTATGGTGCTAAGCATTATTTTTGTTGGAGCTTTTTTTGTGGATACAGGGTTAAACGGAATCGGAATTCCTATGCTACCTTGCAGTGCTATTTTAGAGTCAGTGTTACTGATTATTTCTTGCATACATGCTGCAAAATGGAGTAATTTAGAAATAACAGTGAAAAATTTCTCAGAATACATTTATTCTTCTGTAGAGAATCCTATTTTAATTTTTGGAATAGACAAAAAATTAAAGCTAGCTAATGCAAGTGCAACGAAATTTTTTCAAATGTCAGGAGACAAGCTTAAAAATCTTACATTAAATGAGTTGTTTGATTTGAAACAGCAAAAAAATCGTTTTCAGGCAAGTACGGATTCTATTGAGGCAATTAAAATGAATACAGTTGACGGTGTTTGCTTGGTAAATGGTGCAAGCTGTAGCTTAGGAATGAATGAAATATATGATCAATTTCAAGATAAAATTGGAGAAATTGTGGTTGTAACGGATATGAGTGACAAAATGAAAATTATTGAGGAATTAAACGAAAGTAAATGGGAGGCAATTCATGCCAACCAGGCAAAAAGTGCATTCCTTGCAAATATGAGTCACGAAATTAGAACTCCTATGAATTCCATTATTGGAATGAGTGAGATTATTTTAAGAAAAAATATTGATGAAGACCTTAGATTAAATATTGAAAATATTTTGCAGGCAGGGCAAGGTTTATTATCAATTATTAATGATGTGCTAGATATATCAAAGATTGAGTCTGGAAAGCTTGAGCTTGTGAAGGTACCTTATAAAGCAAGTCAGCTTATTAAGGAGGTTGCTAATTTAATTGATGTAAGATTAGTGGGCAAGCCGGTGAAGCTAATTTTGGATATTAATCCTACCATACCAAATGGCTTAATTGGTGATGAAGTAAGAATGAAGCAGATTTTAATTAATATCTTGGGAAATGCAGTGAAATTTACAGAGGAAGGGCACATTAAGTTTACTATGGATTGGGCTCAGGAGGATGTAGGAATCAAGCTGTTAATGAAAGTTGAGGATACAGGAATTGGAATTAAGGAAGAGGATTTAGAAAAAATATTTGGTGAATTTAATCAAGTAGATACAAGAAAAAATCGAAAGATTACAGGAAGTGGTTTAGGTCTTTCCATTTGTAGAAGTCTTGCTCAGCTTATGGAAGGAAATGTAATAGTGGAAAGTGAGTATGGAAAAGGCACTACCTTCTTTATTGAGGTCATTCAACAAATTGATAGCATCAAACCAATTGCGCAAATAACCAATCACGAAAATGAATGTGTATTAGTATATGATGAGGATACAGATTTACTAGAATCCTATTGGCATACCTTATCCTTACTAGGGATTCATAACAAAATATGTAGCAATGCGGAAGAGGCAAAGACTTGGTTGCTTAAAGAATCCTTTACTTATGTTTTTGCAAAAAGTAAATGGCTGCTTGAAATGGAAGATTTTATTACAAAGCATCAAGAGCATACAAGGCTTGTAGCCCTAGTGGATTATGAGGATCAGTTAAAAGAAAATACTTCCCTTGAAAAAATATTTCCTTATTTGTTTACGGTAGAGTTAAATCGAATTTTTGAACAAGAGGAAGAAGTAATAACGGAAGAAACAAATGAACCTATGGTAGTGGTACCAATGCCATACGCAAAAATATTAATTGTAGATGACAATCGGGTTAATTTACAAATTGCTCAGGGCTTAATGGAGCCATATGAAATGACCATCCATTTGGCAAATGGAGGAAAAGAATCTATAGAAATGGTGAAAAAGGAAAAATATGATTTAATTTTTATGGATCATATGATGCCGGATTTGGATGGAATGGACGCTACTAGTTGTATTCGAAAAATGGAAGGCTGTAGTGAGGAGGAGCTACCAATTGTTGCGCTAACAGCTAATGTATTTGGGGATACAAGAGAAATGTTTTTGGAAAATGGCTTTAACGCTTTCTTAGAAAAACCAATTGTAATTGAAAAGCTACATAAGATTTTAGAAGATTATGTAGGTGGAAAATATAAGGAGCAATATGAAAAGGATAAGGAAAGAATCTGTAATCAAATGAGCCAGGAGGAAGAAAAAACGACTGAGCATAGTAAGCTAGGTGCTACAGAATTTAGTTACATCAATCCTCAGAAGGGAATCCAAATGATTGGTGGCAAGGAGGAGGATTATAGACATGTTCTACATACCTATTATGAAGAGGTTTTAGAAAATATTGAACGCCTAAAAACCTTGTCAATGGAGGATATCAGCCTGATTACTACGATTGTACATGGTATCAAAAGCTCCTCAAAGAGCATTGGTGCAGATGAAATATCTGAAAAAGCAAAACAGCTAGAAATGGCAGGAAAAAGTAAGGATACCGCCTATGTGAAACGCCAACTACCAGTTTTCCTTGATGAAATGAAAGGATTACTTCAGGAAATTGACGTGCTTCTTAAGGAATTAAAGGAAGAAGAAAAACAGGTAGAAGATCAGGGGCAAGAAGTGGTAGCAATCAATAAAGAAATGCTGTTAGAGCTTCAAGATGCATTTTTACAATACGATATTAAAAAGATTGAAGAAATATTAGGAGAAATTAAAAAGCAACATTACAATGAAGAAACCACACAAATGGTAAATTCGATTCAAGAAAATTATGATAATTTTGAATATGAGGAGCCAGTGCAAATTATTTCAAATTATTTAAAAACTCTTGAGTTTGTTCAGTAATTACGATAAAATAAAAGGTGATCATATAGGAAAGGGATGGTGTCTATATGAAGAAGAAAAATGGAAAATTAAGCATGATAATTGTAGGGGCAGCTGCTTTAGGAGTAGTATTTGCAATACTTACATTTGTAACTAAGGTAGATGTATTTCTTTTTCTTTCTATGCTATGCTCTGTAGGGGCAGCAGTGGTTGGAGTCATTCAATTAAAACAGGAAAAGAATCTCATTGAGGAAAACAAAAAGCTACAAAAAAGCGAAAAAAGTCAAAAAGAATTGTTTAAGGATATTCTTGCTATTTCTGAACGTGTAAAAAATGGAGCACAAAGTATTGGAGATATTATTGGTCAATTAAATGACGCAACGGAGTCAGTTAATAGTGCGATAAATGAGATTGCATATAATACAGAGCGAAATACAGCAGGAATTCAAGAACAAAAAAATATGACAAAGCAGATTCAGGCTTCTATGAATCAAACAGTAGATACCTCTAAGAAAATGGTGGATATTGCAGGTGAGTCCATACAGTGTGTAGAGGAAAATAAAAAGGTATTACAAAAATTAAGAAAGCAATCTAAGAAAATTATTTCTATTAATAACAATGTAAGTGATTCTATGAATCGTTTACAGGATAAGATTAAGGAAGTACAAACGGTAACCAATCTTATTTTTAGTGTATCTAGCCAAACCAATCTTTTAGCATTAAATGCTTCCATTGAAAGTGCAAGAGCAGGAGAAGCAGGAAAAGGCTTTGCAGTAGTAGCAGACGAGATTAGGGGCTTAGCAGATCAAACTAGAATTTCTACTGAGGAAATTGCTATTTTGGTAGAGGACTTAAATGACAATGCCATTGATACTTCTGAAACAGTTGGAAAGTCTATCCAAGCAATTGAACAGCAAGGAAATTTATTAAATGCTGTATTTGAAAGCTTTGAGACAATCCATAATAGTATGGATCATTTATCAGAGATTATTGAAGATATTGCTGGTAAGGTAAATGGCTTATTACAATCTAATGATATTTTGGTTTCTAATATCGAGGAACAGGCAAATTTAAGTGTTGGAGTACTTGATTATACCAAAAAAGCTACAGGTATTAGTGAGGGAGCAAAAGAGGCTTCTATTCATGCCCATGAGGTATTAGAGGATGTAATGGATGTGACTAAGGATTTAGATAAATATTTAGGGTGTTAAGAAAATGGAGGGATTTTGTGATTACAGTAAGTAAGGTAAGCGAAGGACAAGTAGCTGCTACCAATAAAGTAACAAAACAAAATAATACAACATTTCAAGCAATGTTAGACAAAGAAAATGGGAAAACAGCTTCTTTGGATGCTATTTTTGAAAAGGCTTCTAAAAAATATAATGTTTCTGTGGATTTATTAAAAGCTATTGCGAAGGCGGAATCTAATTTTGATCCCAATGCAGTGTCCCATTGTGGAGCTACAGGAATTATGCAGCTTATGCCTTCTACGGCAAAAGCCTTAGGGGTAAAAAATTCCTATGACCCAGAACAAAATATTATGGGAGGGGCTAAGTTAATTTCTCAGCTTCTAAAACAATATAATGGGGATGTGTCACTGGCATTAGCAGCTTATAACGCAGGCTCAGGTAATGTAAAGAAATACGGTGGGGTGCCACCTTTTAAAGAAACTAGAAATTACATTAAAAAAGTAACTTCTTATATGAACGAAAAGGTTACAGTACCAACGGACAAAAATAGTGTAAAAGCAAAAGAAAGTGGAAGTAACAATACAGCTACAACTACAAGTTACACTTATAATAGTGTAAAGCCTGTAACTGCAAATAAAACCTATCGTAACAGTCAGGTAACAGCTGCTGATTATTCTTTAGCGGATACAATTTCTGATAACATTTTTACATACGAACAATACCTTAAGTTTTTATCTATTTATGAGGAAATTATGACAGATACCAGTTTGTTAGATAACGAAGAAGAAAAGTCTGTATATCAAAATTATTATTCTCTTTATTCATTATAAAAATGAGGAAAAGGCGAGAAAAAATGAGATAAGAGAGGAGCTTCCTTAAGTTGAAAAAAGCATTTATATTTGATATGGATGGTGTATTAATTGATACAGAAAAGCTATATCTAAAATATTGGAAAATTGCTGGAAAAGAAGCAGGATATGATATAAAGGACCAATATGTATTAGGGATTAGAAGCTTGCCTGCAGTATTAGCGAGAGAAAAAATGAAGTCCTATTTAGGACAAGAGTTTGATTATGATGGAATCAAGCAAAAACGTAGACAAATGATGGAGGAGCATATCAAAGAAAATGGGGTAGAGAGAAAGGCTGGAGCAGTAGAGCTTCTTACCTATTTAAAAGAGGAGGGCTATGTAATCGGTGTTGCTACAGCTACAGAGCTTATAAGAGCAAAAGGCTATCTAGAGCAAATTGAAATTCTACCATTTTTTGATGCAGTAATTTCTGCCCATATGGTAGAAAAGGGTAAGCCCGAGCCAGATATTTATGAATATGCAGCAAAGCAGTTAGGAGTAGAGGTGAGTAAGTGTTATGCTGTTGAAGATTCCAAAAATGGAGTAACTGCAGCTTATCGTGCAGGCTGTCAAACCATCGCCATTAAGGATTTAGACGAACCAGATGAAGAAACTTTATCTATGTGTGTTACGAAAGTAAATCGATTAGATGAGATAATTTCATATTTAGAAAACAACAAAAAGAAGCAAGAATCCAATTGATTCTTGCTTCTTTTTGTTTCACAGCACTATTCTACAATGCTTTTAATTGATACTTCGATGTCTACATCTTCATCATAATTAATTTCATCAAATCCAAATCCGAACATGTGATAGAAATCTTCCCAATAACCATCTAAATCAGCTACTTCTTTTACATTTTCAGTATTTACTTTGTCCCAAGCAGCCATAACAGCTTCTTGTACAGAAGGGTCCATTTCATAATCGTCTAAGCGAATGCGACCAAGCTCGTCTACAGTTGGAGTAGAAGAGGCTAATTTCTCATGGAATAATCTTCCGATTTGTTCAATGCATCCTTCGTGAGTGTTTTTTTCTTTCATAATCTTATATAGTATCATGAAATAAAGAGGCACAATAGGAATCGCAGAGCTAGCTTGAGTTACAAGGGCTTTATTTACTGAAATATAAGCTTGTAAGCCAATATCTGTAAAGTCTTTGTTAATTTGTAAAGAGGTTTGATATAAATGCTCTTTTGCCTTACCAATGGTTCCGTTGAAATAAACAGGGTAAGTAAGCTTTGGTCCAATATATGAATATGCAATGGTAATGGCATCCTTTGCTAATACACCAGCTTTAGAAAGAGCTTCCATCCAATCATACCAATCCTCGCCACCCATAACCTTTACAGTAGCTTCTATTTCTTCCTCAGTAGCAGGAGTAATAGTGGCTTCAGAGATTTCATTTGTATTTAAGTTAAGAGACTTATTGGTGAAATCCTCTGCAGTTGTTTTTAAGGTGGAATTATATACAGTGCCATCCTTATCTGTTCTTCTTGGAGCAGCAAGGCTATAAATTACCATGTCAACTTGTCCTAAATCTTCTTTGATTAGTGCAATGGCTTGTTCCTTTACTGCGGTAGAAAAGGCATCTCCGTTAATGGATTTTGCATAATAACCATCCTTTGTAGCGATTTCTTCAAAGGCAGCAGTATTGTACCAACCAGGAGTGGCAGTACGACGTCCGTTAGAAGGTCTTTCAAACATAATTCCAATTGTGCTAGCGTCTAAGCCGTAAGTACAAGCAATTCTAGAGGCTAAGCCATATCCGGTAGAAGCACCAATGATAAGTACTTTTTTAGGACCTTTTGTTTTTCCAAGTTTTTTTATGTATTCAATTTGATTTTCGACATTTTTCTTGCATCCTACAGGATGAGCTGTAGTGCAAATAAAATCTCTTACTTTTGGTTTTACAATCACAACAATTCTCCTTTTTTACATTTAATATCCACACACATTTTATCACATTTTATAAAATAAGACAATTATAAAAAGTCGAAAAGAATAAAAAATGAAACAAAATATAAGGTTTCTTTCAAGTTTCTTGCGATAGTAACAAAGGTTTGACGCACCTAATAGATAATGTTAGAATGAAACCATAAACTTAAAATGTGGAGGATAAGCTACGTTGAAAAAGATAATCTATACACTATGTATTTTATTATGTGGTGTTTGTGTGGGATTTTTATATCAGTTTTTATCTGAGTCTTATTTCTTTACTAATTTAGAGCAAGCTGCAACTGTAGAGGAATTTGTTCAGTTAATAAATGAAAATATAGAGCAGGGAAAAGAGGAAGCTACTTTTATAATAGAAAATATCAGTGAGGAAGAGCTTGCTAATATGAATCAATACCTAGATGGGTTTTATGGGAATGTAGATAGCTTTCGTAGCACAAAGAAAAATTTTCAGGGAAAACAAAAGGTAACCGTTCATTTTCATATATCAGATAATTTTTATGCTTGTCAGTATTTTGAAAGTCCAGATAAAGTAGGAAAAGAGCAGGAAAGAGGAATTACCCTAGCAAAGAAGGTAGACGAAATTTTAGGAAAGATTCTTACAAAGGATATGGATGAGTATGAAAAGGAACTGGCAATTCATGATTATTTGGTGAAAAATTGTGAGTATGAATTTCTAAAAGGGGAAAAGGAGAGGGATTCCTATAGCGCTTATGGTGCTTTAATTGAGAAAAAAGCGGTGTGTAATGGTTATGCAGAGGCCATGCAGCTGATGCTAAAGCGAGCAGGGATTCTAAGTAGGATTGTAGTGGGAAATGCAGATAATGTTGACCATGCGTGGAATATTGTAAAGGTGAATGGAGAGTGGTATCAGTTAGATGCTACCTGGAATGATCCAGTTCCCAATAAGGAGAATCGAGCACTTCATACCTATTTTAACGTAACTGACGAAATGCTTGGTAAAAATCACGTTTGGGAAAAAGAAAATTATCCAGCCTGTAATAGTGAGAAGGAATTGTATTATAAGAAAAATAATAGCTATTGTAAGAGCTTTGAAGAGTTTAAAATCAAAGTATTAGAGCAAATTAAAACAGAGGCACCAAAACAAATGGAATTATTTGTAGAGGATTATAATAAGAAAAAGTATGATTTGAATTTTGTGTTTGAAACTAATCAGGTAGAGCAGGTATCCTATCAGCCTTATGGAACAAAGGAGGCTACTACATTATTACTTCATTTTTCTTATTATTGATATATCATTGCGAAACGAAGCTTTATTTTGGACAACAAAAAAAGATTTTGAGTGTTTCTAAAATGCCTATAATAAATGATAGGTAATTGCGAAACGAAGCTTTATTTTTATTCAGTTGTACAAAATATACATACCAATGCAAGCACGCTCTCGCTACGTTGTCCCTCGTTGCACCACATAATGCGTCAAAATACGACGCATAAGTGGCGACGGGGACAAAGTGCTTGCTTATGGAATTGTATATTTTGTACAACTAAAATAAGTTTTTTGGGCGTTTCGCAAACGCCTAATAATAAATGATATAAAAAGGAGTGTGACTATGACAAGAAATGAATTTTTACAAGAATTAACAGATGGGCTACAGGGGCAAGTAAGTAATCAGGAATTTCAAGATTCCTTGCAATATTATATTCAGTATATTGATAGTGAGGTGAGAAAGGGAAGAAGTGAAGAGGAGGTTATTAATGAGTTGGGTAGTGGAAGATTAATTGCAAAGTCTATTATTGACGCGAAAGGAACAGAAAATCAAAGAAATAATGAAAATAATACCTATCAGGAGTCACCAAAGCAAGAGCAAGGTAAGGAAAGAAAAAAAGGCTTTCATGCGGAACAAGAGGGAGATAAAATTAAATTTAAGTATGGAAGATTTGATTTTACCAGCTGGTATGCAAAGGTTCTTTATGCTCTTGCTGCAATTTTACTCATTGCGTTGGTGTTTGGAATTATTATTTTAGGACTTTATGTGGTTCTTCCTGTTTTGGTCATTGTAGGAATTGCATGGGTGATTATTATGATTATAAAAGGCTTGCTACAAAGGTAGGATAAAAAGAAAGGAGTAAACAATGTATCAAGGCTGTATTTTTGATTTGGACGGAACCTTAGTAGATTCTATTGAGGCAATTGCATATTCTGTAAATTTGACTTTTCAAGAGCTTCATTTGCCCACTATACCAGTAAAGGATTTTTATACTTATGTAGGAGATGGATATAAAGTATTGATAGAGCGCTGTTTAAGGGCAGTGAAGGTGGATGTAAAAGAATATTTTGAAGTGGCAGCAGTAGGATATAAAAGAAACTTTAAAGCAAATTGTTTATATCATGTGACTCCCTATGAGGGAATTGTAGAGGTGTTAGAGACACTAAAACAGCAAGGGGTAAAATTAGCCATTGTTTCTAATAAGCCTCATGAACGAGCAAAGGATACAGTGGAGGGAGTGTTTGGCTTAGAGCTGTTTGATTATATACAAGGAGAGCAGGAGGAAAAAGGAATCTATAAGAAGCCGGATGTTTCTGGTGTGAATTATGTGTTAGAGCAGCTAGGACTGAAAAAAGAGGAATGTCTTTATATTGGTGATACCAACACCGATATGATAACAGGTAAAAATGCAGGAATCGATACAGTAGGAGTATTGTGGGGCTTTCGAACAGAGGAAGAATTAAAAGAATATCATCCGAAATACATAATTAAGGATACAAGGGAAATCCTAGATTGTGTAAAAAACAGTTAGAAAAAATAAAAAAATAAATTTTACTATTGACAATTTCTTGTTCTAATATTATACTATCATATGTGTCGAAAAGACGTGGGATCATAGCTCAGCTGGGAGAGCACCTGCCTTACAAGCAGGGGGTCACAGGTTCGAGCCCTGTTGGTCCCATTGTTTTCTTACGAAAACAAATGAATATGATTTGGCGGGATAGCTCAGTTGGCTAGAGCACATGGTTCATACCCATGGTGTCGGCGGTTCAAATCCGTTTCCCGCTACTTAGGAAGAGATTGTGAAGGCAGTCTCTTTTTTGTTATATATTTGTTATATATAAAGTTATTTGTGTAGCTACAGAGCGCAAGAATGGAGATTAGTGTGAAAAATACAGCGCAAGAATGGAGATTATTATGAGAGTTGGCTTAGGATATGATGTACATCGTTTGGTAGAAAATAGAAAATTAATTTTAGGTGGAGTTTCCATCCCTTTTGAAAAGGGGCTGTTAGGACATTCAGATGCAGATGTTTTGGTACATGCTATTATGGATGCTTTGTTAGGGGCAGCAGCCCTAGGGGATATTGGAAGACATTTTCCAGATAATAGTGAGGAATATAAGGATGCGGATAGTATACTTTTACTAAAAGAGGTAGGGGAAAAGATTGCGAAGGAGCATTATGTAATAGAAAATATAGATGCAACTATTGTGGCGCAGAAGCCTAAATTAGCTCCTTATATCGAAGAAATGAGAAAAAATATTGCCGCAGCACTTTCGATTTCTGTTCATCAAGTAAATATTAAGGCTACCACGGAAGAGGGAATGAACTTTACAGGAGAAGGAAAAGGGATAAGTGCGCAGGCGATTTCTTTGCTTACTTCGGTGGATAATTTTATTTATGAAGATGTATTAGCAGAATCAGAGGAACTGAATAGATGTAATAATTGTAGTGGATGCTGTAAAAATATGGAGGACTAAATGAACAATGGAGTTTCAAAGGTTTACAGTAAAGGAATATAGTAGGCTAGAGCCATATTTTCACCTAAGAGTGGGAAGGGCTTGCGAGGAGCAAATATTAAGTCAATATATTTGGAAAGAATTGTATGATACTAGTATTTGTATAGAGGAAGAGGTTGCTTATCTTAGAATCAAAAGTGGAACCAAGTATTATTATTTTCTTCCTTTTTGTAAGGAGGAAAAGCTTTCCTATTATCTTTCTAAGCTAAAAAGCTATGTAAATGAAACCTTAAATGATAAATTACGGCTTTATTTAGTTGAAGAGAAGTATTTAGAATCATTAGACCTTCGGGAGGAAGAATACAACATAGTTACTAATGTGGATTGGGAGGACTATGTGTATGATTATGAAAAGCTAGCAAAATTAAGTGGGAAAAAATATCACAAGAAGAAAAATCATGTCAATGCCTTTTTAAAGCAATATGAAGGTAGATATGAGTATGCAACCTTAACTATAGAACACAAGCAGGAAATTGAAGAGTTTTTAATTGGGTGGTATGAAAACAAAGTCAGTGAGGATGCCTATATGAGGCTTGATAATGAAGCGGAAGGGCTAAAAAGAGTACTAAATCATCTTTCACAAATTAAGCCTATTATGGCGGGAATTTATATTGATGGAGTGTTACAGGCCTTTACAATGGGAAGCTATAATAAAGAACAGCAAATGGCAATGATTCATATTGAAAAAGCCAATGACAAAATAAGAGGCTTATATCCTTTTATTAATCAGCAATTTTTGCTTCATGAAATGGAAGGCTGCAAATATGTAAACCGGGAGGATGATATGGGCTTGCTAAGTCTTAGGAAGGCAAAAGAATCTTATCATCCCATAGAAAAGGTAAAGAAATATATGGTAATACAAAGGTAAGGGACAAGGAAATGGACGTGCTATTTGAAGAAAAGAATCATAAGAAGCATAAGGACGAAGTGAAACAAATTTATGACGAAATCTTTAACGACAAGGATACCTTTGTAGCCTATTATTTTAAGGAAAAATATGAGAGTAATTATATGATTTTAGCAAAAGAAAAAGGTCGTGTGGTGGGAACGATGCATTGTAATCCCTTTTCTATGAGCCTATTTGGAGAGGAGATTATAAGCTGGTATGTGGTTGCTGTAGCAGTAAAGCAGGAATATAGAAGACGTGGCTATATGAGAGCTATGATGGAGCTTGGAATTAAAAAAGCCTACGAAAAAAAGCTTCTATTTATATTTTTAATGCCAGCAAATACGAAGTATTATACCCCTTTTGGATTCGTAGAGGGAGAAGACTATATTCCCTATACCATAAAGGGAAAGCAAGAATCCATAAAAAAAGTGCAAGGGATTGAGGGCATTTTGTACCAGGGAAAAGAAAAAGAGGAAATAGTAAGCTTTGCAAAAGAGATATTAAAGGCATACAAGCTGTATACCACAAGAAGCATAGAGTATTATAATCTCTTAGAAAAAGAGGTACAAAGTGAGGAAGGAAATATTTGTGGTATTAGAAAAAATCAAAAGCTAATTGGTGTTTTTCATTATGCCAAAGAAGAAAGTAATATAGTAGTAAGGGAATTGTTAACAAAGCAGGAGAACTTAGAGGAATGTATCACATGGATTTCTCATAGCTTTCCAGGAAAAAACATTACCCTTTGGCTAGGAAAAGAACAGGGAAAAGACAAACAAGAAAAA
The DNA here is from genome assembly GCA_017390525.1 of Lachnospiraceae bacterium. Classification (GTDB taxonomy): domain Bacteria; phylum Bacillota; class Clostridia; order Lachnospirales; family Lachnospiraceae; genus RGIG989. The sequence goes on from JAFPBJ010000066.1 coordinate 27,222, forward strand.
AGTCTATTAATGTTTCGATTGGTTTATTATGAAAAAATATTAGAGAAAATAAAAAGTGAGTCTCCTTTTTCGGTAGTGATAAACATAACCGATGATATTATTTTGGAAAATAATCGCATACTTAAGCTTACGGTTGGAAAAAATGGAACAAAGGTAGAAGAAACAAATGAAATGTGGGAACAAAAGGTAACCATAGGAGAGCTGACTGCTTGGGTATTTGGACAAAAGGAGCTATTTAAAGAAGACAAAAAGAAAATTTCTCTTCCAATTTTGTCCTATATTCATGAGGTGGTTTAAAAAATTGCTAGACAAAGAGAAACCACAGAGGCGAAAACCTTGTTAGAGAAAGGAGGCACTCCGCCCTTTGTATCCTTAGATGGAATTGCTGAGCTAATGGATATTGCGAAAAAAGGCGGCTGTCTTACTGGACAGCAGCTAGAGCAGATTGAAATTACTTTAGTAGCGGTAAAGAGGCTTAAGGATTATTTAAACAGATGTAAGCAATTTCAGGTTCCCTTAGCATATTATGAAGAGAATTTACAGGAATTAGAAGAGGTAAGAGAGCTGATCCATTTGCAAATTCGAAATGGAGCAGTAGATAGCAATGCGTCAAAATTATTAAAAATGTTAAGAGGTGATATTGAACGAACAGAAGGAAAAATGCGGGAAAAGGCAGAGGCTATTATGAAGTCTCACAAGGAATGTATGTCGGACAGCTTTAGTACCCTTCGAAATGGACGAATTTGTATTCCGGTGAAAAAGGAATATAAGTTTAAAATTAGTGGGAGTGTGGTGGATAAATCGGCTAGTGGAAATACTTTATTTATTGAACCGATTTCAGTGGCAAAATATTATGAGGAATTACAGCTTCTTAAAATTGATGAGGAAAATGAAGAGAGAAGAATTTTATATTCTCTAACTGATGCAGTGGCAGAGGTAGAGGAGGAGATGAAGGAAAATGAAAGGACCATTGAAAAGTTGGATTTTATTTTTTCTAAAGCAAAGCTAAGCCTTTCTCTTCATGGGATAGAGCCTAAAATTAATGTAGAAAGGCACATTTACCTAAAAGCAGCGAAACATCCTTTAATGGAGGAAAAACAGTTTGTGCCCTTAGATTTTAAAGTGGGAAATCAGACGCAGGGCGTAGTGATTACTGGACCAAATACAGGCGGAAAAACAGTGGCAATTAAAACCGTTGCACTAAATTGTATGATGGCACAGTGTGGACTTCATGTCGCTTGTAGTGAGGCAGATATTTGTATGAACAGTAATTTTCTTTGCGATATTGGAGATGGACAAAATATTTCTGAAAATTTATCTACCTTTTCTGCTCATATTACCAACGTGCTTGATATATTAAAGAAGGTAAATCAGGATAGCTTGGTGATTATGGATGAGCTGGGCTCGGGAACTGACCCAACAGAAGGAATGGGTATTGCTATAGCAATTTTACAGGAATTAAAGAAAAGTGGGGCGTTATTTTTAGTTACCACCCATTATCCAGAAGTAAAGCAGTATGCAAAACAAGAGGAAGGCATAATCAATGCAAGAATGACCTTTGATAAGGAAAGCTTAAAGCCCTTGTATCAACTGGTGTTAGGAGAGGCTGGAGAAAGCTGTGCCTTTTATATTGCACAAAAACTGGGAATGCCAAAGGATATGTTAAAGTGTGCTGTTTCGGCAGCCTACGGTGAAAAAGAGGCAGAGAAAATAGAATTACTAGATGGGAAGGACACAATAAAAAAAGAGCGCTCCTCGTCCATAAAGAAGAAAAAAATAGTAAAGTCCGCTAAGGAGCAGGTAACAAACTATCAATTAGGAGACAGCGTTATGGTTTTGCCGGATAAAAAAATTGGAATTGTTTGTGAAGCTACCAACGAAAAAGGTGTGCTTAGAGTACAATTGCAAGGAAAGAAAATATGGATTAATCATAAGCGAGTAAAGCTTTTGGTGGCGGCGGAGCAGTTATATCCAGAGGACTATGATTTTTCTATTCTATTTGATACAGTGGAAAATAGGAAGCTACGACACCAAATGGAGCGAAAATATGTGGAAGGAGAAATGACAGAAGAAATATAAAAAAGTGGCAAAAGGCGTGAAGTTAGGGTTGACAAAACAAATAAAAGTGAATAGACTTATACTAAGAATGATAAAGGCTGGGAAAGAAGAAAGTAGTTTTATGGAAGCCAACAGAGAGAGGTTACATAGCTGAGAATAACCTTTGGTGAATTGGGACGAAGTGCCTTCTGGAGCTGAATAGGTGAAAGTAAGTAGTCTATTCCGTAGTTAGGCGTTAACTAAGAGAAAGGGAAGGCAAGTGTAGGAATTGCCTTAAAAAGAGTGGAACCGCGGAAAACTTCGTCTCTTATTGTACTAAAGTAAGAGACGAAGTTTTTTTGTAAAAATTTGTATGATTGTAGGAATGGAGTCGTGTATGGGATTTTTTAAGTATTTCAAAGAACAAGCACAAATTATAAAAGAAAGGGATCCAGCAATTAAATCTAATTTAGAAGTATTATTGTATCCTAGCTTTTGGGCGATTTACTGGTATCGAATTGCACATAAGCTATATAACAAGAAGCATTATTTTATTGCTAGATTCATTTCTCAAAAAACAGCAAGGAAAACAGGAATAGAAATTCATCCAGGAGCACAAATTGGAGAAGGGATTTTTATTGATCACGGTCATGGAGTGGTAATTGGAGAGACTACAATTATTGGAAATAATGTTACCCTATTTCAAGGAGTTACCTTAGGAGGTACAGGAAAAGAAACAGGGAAAAGACATCCTACTCTTGAGGATAATGTTATGGTGAGTGTAGGAGCGAAAGTAATTGGTTCCTTTACAATAGGAGAAAATAGTAAAATTGGAGCTGGCTCTGTCGTGCTTCACGAGGTGCCACCAAACTGTACCGTAGTAGGTGTGCCTGGAAGAATCGTAAAACGGGATAATGTGAAGATTCCTCGCAGCGACATGGATCAATGCCATTTACCAGATCCAGTTATGGAGGACATTACCCTTTTACAGCATGAGAATTCCAACTTGTGTAATAAGCTTATTGATTTGAAAAAAGAAGTAAAACAACTACGCTGTCAATCCTGTAAGGAACAGCAAGAGGAATAGAATAAATAGAAATGGAGAATTTCAATGGAAAATAAATTACAGTTTTACAATACGTTAAATAGAAAAGTAGAGACTTTTATTCCAAATCAGGAAGGAAAAGTTGCAATGTATACCTGTGGGCCTACTGTATACCACTTTGCCCACATAGGAAATTTGCGTAGCTATATTATGGAAGATGTTTTGGAAAAAACAATGCGTTACCTCGGATACGATGTAAAACGTGTTATGAATATTACAGATGTAGGACACCTTTCTAGTGATGCAGACACTGGAGAAGATAAGATGCTAAAGGGTGCTAAGAGAGAGCATAAGACCGTGATGGAAATTGCAAAGTTCTATACGGATAAATTTTTTGACGATTGTGAGAAGCTGAATATTAAGACACCTGACGTGGTAGAACCTGCTACCAACTGTATTGATGAGTTTATTCATATGATAGAGGTTTTGCTTGAAAAGGGATATGCTTATCAGGCAGGGGGAAATGTGTATTTTGATACCTCGAAATTAGAGGATTACTATGTATTTTCTTCTCAGAATGAAAAGGAACTTTTGGTAGGAGTTCGTGATGATGTAGAAGAAGATGGAAATAAAAAGAATAAGAATGACTTTGTATTGTGGTTTACTAAGTCAAAATTTGAAGATCAGGCGTTAAAATGGGAAAGTCCATGGGGAACAGGATATCCAGGCTGGCATATTGAATGCTCCTGTATCAGCATGAAGCATTTAGGGGAATATGTAGACATACACTGTGGTGGTGTAGACAATATTTTTCCACATCATACCAATGAAATTGCTCAGTCTGAGAGCTACATTGGACATAAATGGTGTAATTACTGGTTCCATGTTCAGTATTTAAATGATAAGTCAGGAAAAATGAGTAAGTCTAAGGGCGATTTTCTTACGGTATCCCTATTAGAGGAAAAGGGATATGATCCTGTGGTATACCGTATGTTTTGTTTACAGTCTCATTATCGAAAACCTTTGGAATTCTCTTATGAAGCATTAGATAATGTTAAGACAGCTTATGTGAAATTGGTAAAACGTATTCAGGAATTAAAGGAAGATGGAAGCGTAGAACAGGATAAATTTCAGGAATATAAAGCAAGGTTTGAAAAGGAGCTTTGTAATGATTTAAATACTTCTATGACGATTACAGTGCTTTATGATTTGCTAAAAGCGGATATGAAGGATGCTACTAAGCGTGCCTTGATAGCAGATTTTGATCAAGTATTATCCTTAAATCTTTTGACGGCTGTGGTAGAAGAAGCTGACAATGGCGTGGATGCAGAAATGGAAGCTTATATCCTCAAGATGATAGAAGAAAGAAAAGTAGCCAAAAAAGAGAAAAATTTTGCAAGGGCAGACGAAATACGAAATACATTGTTAGAAAAAGGAATTATTTTAGAAGATACTAGAGAAGGGGTAAGATGGAAGAGAAGCTAGTAAAAGAACTAAACGAAATATTTGGTCTTAAGGAAATGGATCCTAAAACCTATTCCCCTTTGGCACTAGCCTATATTGGAGATGGAATTTATGAAATTATCATTCGTACCATTATCGTATCAAAGGGAAATGCCCCTGTAAATAAATACCATAAAAAGGCAAGTCAAATGGTAAAGGCGAAGGCTCAGGCAGATATTATGAATATCATTGAACCCTTGCTTACAGAGGAGGAATTGGCTGTTTATAAAAGAGGGCGCAATGCAAAATCGGCTACCACTGCCAAAAATGCGTCTATCATTGAATACAGAATGGCTACAGGATTTGAAGCATTAATGGGATATCTTTATATGAAACAAGAATTTTCTCGAATGTTTCAGTTAATTAAAATGGGACTTGAAAAGAATGTTGAGGTAACTGAATAGAAAGGATAAAAGAAAATGAGATACGAAGAACTTACAATTGAAGGAAGAAACGCGGTACTTGAAGCATTTCGTTCAGGTAAAACCATTGATAAATTATTTGTATTAGAGGGCTGTCAGGATGGTCCCATTCAATCTATAATGAGACAAGCAAAAAAAACAGATACCATTATTCAATTTGTAAAAAAGGAACGCTTAGAGCAGTTATCTCAAACTGGAAAGCATCAAGGTGTGATTGCTATGGCAGCAGCCTATGAATATGCCACAGTAGAGGACGTTTTAGAAAACGCAAAAGAAAAAGGAGAAGATCCCTTTATTATTTTGCTAGATGAAATAGAGGATCCACATAATCTAGGAGCCATTATTCGTACTGCTAACCTAGCAGGAGCCCATGGTGTCATTATACCCAAAAGAAGAGCAAGTGGTTTAACAGCAACTGTAGCAAGAACCTCTTGTGGTGCCATTAATTATACGCCTGTTGCAAAGGTAACTAATTTAGCTCAGACCATAGAAATGCTAAAGGAGCAAGGA
>JAFPBJ010000067.1 GCA_017390525.1 Lachnospiraceae bacterium
ACCTTCCTTAGCCTCACCTCTCGTAAAGCCCTCTGGAGTAAGAACCCTGCTCTCTATGGTCATCCCTTCCCCATTTATAAGAGATGTGCTTTCTTCTTTTTCTTGTACCTGCGTTACATATTCCGTACTAGTTGTGATGTCTTCCTTTTTATTACAAGCCACCAAAGCAACTGCCAAAATGGGGAATATTAATAAAAATAAATGTTTTATTTTCATGAGAATTCTCCTTAAATGAAATAGTTTAGCGGACTGTAGTATTTTTTCTTTTCACACAGTCCGCTTATAAGTTATTTTACATATGTATAAAACATTCCCATATCCATGTTGCAATTACGCTCGCTACCACACCTACTATAAAACCGATTATTCCGTTCAAAAAAGTTACTCTTACATATTTAAATTTTGCTTTTAAAATCAATTCCCTTTTACTATCTATTAACTGCGTTATCTCTTCATATTTCATTGTAGAATCCTGAATCAATTCACATGCTTTTACAATGTTTTTAGCTTCAACGCTTCTTGCATCCGAAAATATTTTCTCTCCTTCCTCTTCTAGTTCAAGCACTTTTTTCCAAAACATCCCATCATTAATATCTTGCAGATTATACTTATTATATTTTTTCTTCCAACGTGAAAACTCCCGTTTTTTATAGTCACTCACATATTTGTAAATATCCAATTTAATTCTATCAAAATGATTTTCTGCCTTTTTCAGATTCTCTTCTTTATACTGCTCTGTAGCATCTCTCTCATAACATCTTGAAATATGATCAAACACATCTCGAAATTCTTTTAATAAGGATTTGGGGAACTTGTGATATTTTCGCTCAACATAAAATGTTAATGGCTTGATATCCTCTTGATACTCAATATACAACAACCTTACACGTTCTTCTTGCTCCTTAGTAAGCATTTAACTTTATACCCAACCTTTCTATAAGTATTTCTCATTTCTAATCCTATTTTTCCCACTTCCCGATTTGTAGCAAGATTGATATTGCCACCAACTATAAATAAATTTTTAGGGCGAAATGCTTTTTCACCTATTCTCTTAGGAAATCTATCGAGCTTACTCCACGGTTCTTTTCTGATTCTCTCGATTTCTATTCCCAAATCTTTCGAAATCATTTTCTCCATTTGTCTATTCATAAAACTCATCTCCGTTTGATTGATGCATTTCTTTTTTATGCATTATATTCTCCAGCTTGTAACAATTGCACTTCTCAAAAAACTTTATATAATAGTTTACCACTTATTTATCTTAAATCAAAGTATTTTTTGAAATTTTAAATTAGCTTCACCTCCCTTATTTGTTTTTCTTTTTTGTGAATTCTTTGCCGAATGGCGTGTAGCGAATGCTACTAGTTGAATGAAAGTTCCTAGGACTTTCTTAACAATATTTTCTTACAAATTCAGATGGTATCATAATCTTTGGTTTTTCGACTTTTACTTCCCCAAAATCTCTATCTCCCGTCACAAGAATATCCACATCTTCTAATATTGCTGTGTAAAGCACCGGATAATCCTTTACATCTCTGATTTCAAACAATGTTTCATCAATTAAATCTGGTGTATATACATACTCATAAGACATTTTTGCAAGCAAACTATCTATTACACCAATTTTATTTGGAAACTTCCTTTTTACAACCTCCTTCAACTCCTCCACAATATAAGACGAAAGAACTAACCGATGTTTCAAAAAAATACATTCCATCATTTGATTCATTTTCTCACTAGAAAACACCAATAATGAAATTAAAACATTTGTATCAACCATTATACGCAATCATTCCACCTCTTTTTCTTCTCTCAATTTTTTCACCATAGCAACAACATCCTCTTCATTCTTTAATCCGATGCGTTCTGCCTCTCCTTCAAAAGCCTGTTGTGCTTCACGCAAAGCTTCCATAGAAGAATTCGTTAAATATATCCTTCCTGCTTCTTCTAAAAAAAGCACTTTGCTCCCTTCTTTAATTCCAAGCTTTTTTCTAATTTCTATTGGTATTGTAATTTGTCCTTTAGATGTTACTTTTGCAAGTTCCATAAAATCTACCTCCTATATCATCCTTGTTTTCCTTACATTCCTTACTTTTATTATACTCTAAATCTAACATAACATCAACAAAGTTATAAAATTAGCTTCACCTCCCTTATGTGTTTTTCTTTTTTGTGAATTCTTTGCCGAACGGCGTGTAGCGAATGCTACTAGTTGGATGAAAGTTCCTAGGACTTTCTTTTGCACAGAAGGAAGCTCTTAGAATGATTATGCCTCCTTCTGCATCTTATTAGATTATTCTAATATCTCTAATACCTGTTCTTCTGTGATATTACACTCTTTTGCAATCTCACTTGGTGTTGCTCCTGATCCTTGAAGCTTGAATACTTTTTTTACTAGCTGACGTTCTTCTTGACGTCCCACCTCAAGACCTTCTTGAATTCCTTCTTGAAGCCCTTCCTCGAATCCTTCTTTTCTTAAATCCTCTAATGCCTTGCACATATTCATCTCTCCTTCCCATTCTTCTTCCTCTTCTACTAATTCTAACTGCAATAATTGCTGAATCAATCGTCCTGTTACTTGGTCGATTCTGCTGTATTCTTGCTCATGTTCTTTTACATGAGTTAGCATTGCATCTTTGTCTTTGGACACTTTTAATAAGTCAAATACCTTTCTTAGGCTACTTTGATATCTTTCTGTGTTTTCTACATCATATGCCCAGATTAGATTCAATGGCGCCTGTACCATATATGGTGCTAGATGGGAAAGCAACTGAGAGGGTACAAACATTTCCTCCAAATTCATTGCTCCATCCCACTTTTCTTCTCCAGAATAAAAAATTAAGGTAATCGTAGGAATCAATTTATCCTCTTTGGTATACTTTGATAAAAATTCTTTGCTATCTAAATCTTTATTCTTTTTATGCTCCCTTGCGATTAATTTTGCCTGCCTTAAATATTCTAGAGTGTCATAGCTTAAAGACCGTAGCGCCATGGAATAATCAATCTTACTCTGATGCTCCACTCCACATACCATAAGGTATACTTCCTGCCCATAAATTTTAGTTTTCCTTACAATATCTCGTTGCTTTTTCATGGTCTCAAAGGATGATTTCACTTTAGAGTCTGCCCAAAAGCTTCGAAGCTCCCTTTCTGCTTCCTCTAGCTCCTTTGCACATACGACCTGTTTTCCCTGAAATACATATCCATTAAATAGGTCTGCAAATACCTCTGGCTGTGACAAATATTCTATTACTACGTCATTTTCTTTTCCCATTTTGCTCTAATTTTCGTCCAGGAAAATACTTGGATATTACTATTATACCCTATTTCCC
>JAFPBJ010000068.1 GCA_017390525.1 Lachnospiraceae bacterium
GATTTATATTTATTTCTTTGGCAACACTTGATAATATGAAATAGAAATGTTATAGTAAAAAGCATAATGAATTTTGGAGGTTTTGACGGTGCAAAATATAGTATCGGAAATTGAACAATTAAAAAAAGAAAAAAATGCAATTATTTTAGCCCATTATTATGTGGATGATGAGGTGCAGAAGGTTGCAGATTTTGTAGGAGACTCCTATTATTTAAGTAAGAAAGCACTTGAGGCAAAGGAAGAGGTAATCGTATTTTGCGGTGTAAATTTTATGGGAGAAAGTGCAAAGATATTAAATCCAACAAAAACTGTAATTATGCCTGATGATTTAGCAGATTGTCCAATGGCACATATGGTATATTTAGATAAGATTGATGAAGTAAGAAAACAGTATGAGGACTTAGCAGTAGTATGCTACATTAATTCCACTGCTGAGGTAAAGGCAGCATCAGATATTTGTGTTACTTCTTCTAATGCAGTAAAAATTGTAAAGGCTTTAAAGGAAAAAAATATCTACTTTATTCCAGATGAAAATTTAGGTAGATACGTTGCAAGTCAGGTGCCAGAAAAGAATTTCATTTTTAATGATGGCTTTTGCCATGTGCATACTAGTATCACGGCTGAAAATGTTTTAAAAGCAAAGGAACAGGTAAAAGATGCTTTGGTATTAGTGCATCCTGAGTGTAAGCAGGAGGTAGTTGATTTAGCTGATTATGTAGGAAGTACCTTAGGAATTCTTAACTATGCCACAGCTAGCGACGCTAAGAACTTCATTATTTGTACGGAAATGGGAATTTCATACGAATTAAAGAAAAATAATCCAGATAAGAATTTCTATTCTGTTGGACATAGACAATTTTGTCCTAATATGAAACGAATTACTTTAGAAAAAGTAAGAGATTGTATGAGCAATTTAAATAATCAAGTAGAATTAGACGAGGAATTAAGACTAAAAGCAAATAAAGCGCTAGAACGTATGGTTGAAGTGGCAAAATAAAGCTGCAATTAGTAAAAGAGGTTGGTACAAAATGGAAGAAAAAGTAGACGTAATAATAGTTGGAACAGGTGCGGCAGGACTGTTTTGTGCCTTGCATTTACCAAAAACCTGTAAGGTGTTAATGGTTACAAAGGATATTGTGGAGCATAGTGATTCTTATTTGGCACAGGGGGGTATTTCTACTCTATTAAATGAAGAGGATTATGAGTCTTACTATGAGGATACTATGAAGGCAGGACACTATGAGAATCGAAAAGAATCAGTAGAGATTATGATTCGCTCCTCAAGAGATATTATTAATCAATTAATTGAGCTAGGTGTAGAGTTTGATAAGGAAAATAATGAGCTTTCCTATACAAGAGAAGGGGCCCATTCTACCTTTAGAATTTTACATCATAAGGATATTACTGGAAAGGAAATTACCTCTAAGCTATATGAGCGAGTAAAGGAACGAGATAATATTACCATTTGTGAACACACTACAATGGTAGACATTATAGAGGACGAAGATGGCTGTCAGGGCGTTGTGGTAAAGGATGAAGAGGGCTATCATGTAATTCGCTCTTTATGTACGGTATGGGCAACAGGAGGAATTGGTGGACTATTTGAAAGCTCTACCAATTATAGACATTTAACAGGGGATAGTTTATCTATTGCATTAAGACATAAGATTGCATTAGAAAATGTGAATTACATTCAGATTCATCCTACTACTCTTTATAGTACAAAGCCAGGAAGAAGATTCCTAATCTCTGAATCTGTAAGAGGAGAAGGCGCTATTTTATTAAATCCAGATGGAGAGCGATTTGTGGACGAGCTATTGCCAAGAGATGCAGTGACAGAAGCAATTTGTGAGCAGCTAGAAAAATATCATAGCAATTATGTGTATCTTTCTGTGAAACACTTAGGAGAGGAAGAAGTAAAAAAGAGATTCCCTAATATTTACGAAAGATGCTTAGAGGAAGGCATTGATATGGTAACAGATTTAATTCCTGTTACGCCAGCGCAGCACTATTTTATGGGTGGTGTACATGTAGACTCTAATAGTAAGACTACTATGGATCATTTATATGCGGTAGGAGAAACTAGCTGTAACGGAGTACATGGAGCCAATCGTTTGGCTAGTAATTCTTTATTAGAGGGCTTAGTATTTGCTCAAAGAGCAGCAGGACAAATAAAAGAAGAAATGAAAAATAGACAAGTGAAGGATATGGAGCTTTCTATTGATTTTAGTAAGTACGATCAATTTGCAAAAGAAAATAAAAAGCTTGTATTAGATGAAATAAAAAGAAGGGATGGAGAATTTTATGCTAAATGGTGCAACTATGAAAATTAATGTAGACCAATATATTTTAAATGCATTAAAAGAAGATATCACTAGTGAAGATGTAACAACCAATGCAATTATGCCAGCAAAAAAAATGGGAGAAGCACAGTTAATCTGTAAAGAGGATGGCATTGTAGCAGGCTTAGAGGTGTTTAAACGTACCTTTGAGCTATTAGATCCAGACACTGTGTTTGAAACTGATTTACAAGACGGCGATTTTGTAAAAAATGGTACTGTAATGGGTGTGGTAAGAGGTGACATTCGCGTACTATTATCTGGTGAAAGAGTTGCACTAAATTATTTACAAAGAATGAGCGGAATTGCTACCTTTACTAACTCCTTAGCCAAGGAGCTAGAGGGCTCTAAGACGAAGCTATTAGATACAAGAAAAACAACTCCAAATATGAGACCTTTTGAAAAATATGCGGTAAAAGTAGGTGGCGGCTATAATCATCGCTATAATTTGTCAGATGGTGTTTTAATTAAGGATAATCATATTGGGGCAGCAGGTAGTATTAAAAAGGCTGTAGAATTAGCAAGAGAATATGCTCCTTTTGTTAGAAAAATTGAAGTAGAAGTAGAAAGTCTAGATATGCTAAAAGAGGCATTAGAGGCAAAGGCGGATATTATTATGCTTGATAATATGGACGATGAGACTATGAAGCAAGCAGTACAGATTGTAAATGGACAAGCAGAAACAGAGTGCTCTGGTAATGTAACAAAGGAACGATTAAAAACCATAAAGGATATTGGGGTAGACTATGTATCTAGTGGTGCATTAACCCATTCTGCTCCAATTTTAGATGTTTCTCTTAAGAATTTACATCCAATTGAGGCATAAAATATGTTAGAAGAAGCAATTTTAATTGCCACAAGGGCTCATATGGGACAAGTAGATAAAGGAAATCAGCCCTATATTCTTCATCCTCTTCGGGTAATGCTAAGGCTACAAACAGAGGAAGAGAGAACGGTAGGTGTACTTCATGATGTGATAGAGGATACGTCTGTTACAATAGAAGATTTAAGAAAGCAAGGAATATCAAAAGAGGTATTAGAGGCACTAGAACATATTACAAAAGGAAAACAAGAGCCTTATATGGAGTATATTAGTCGCGTAATTCAGAATCCTTTAGCATTAAAGGTAAAAAAATGCGATTTAGAGGATAATATGAATCGTAGTCGTTTAGAAAAAGTAACAGAAAAAGATGAAGCAAGACTAAAAAAATATGAGCTAGCTTATAGTAAGGTGATAGAAGCATTAAAAGCGTATGATAAGTAAAATTATCATGCGCTTTTTTCGTTGATATATTTTTTTAGAAAAACTATTGACATATCTGTTTCACTAGTGTACTATCTAACTAGTGCACTAGTGAAATGTAAACGCGAAGCGAAAGAAGGTGAAGAAGTGGAGTTTGATCACACTAGACCCATTTATATGCAAGTCATTGAAGATATTAAGTTACGAATTATTAGAGGAGAGTTAAAGGTTGGTGACAAGCTACCTTCTACTAGGGAATTAGCAATGCAGTACCAAATTAATCCAAATACTGCTAGTCGAATTTATAATGAGCTGGAACAAGAAGGATTTTGCTATACCAAGAGAGGACTAGGAACTTTTATTACGGAGGATGAAACTATGATTATAGAAGCAAAGGAAACCATGGCAGAGAAATTAATTGAAGACTGTATCAATGGACTAAAGCAGCTGAATTATTCCGAGAATGAAGTAATAGCATTGTTTCAAAAAAAGATTGGAGAGTAGAAAGTAATGTTAAAATGTGAAAGTCTTACAAAAAAATATGGCTCAAAGCTAGCCGTTCATAATCTTACGTTAAATATAGAAAAAGGAAAAGTATATGCTTTGTTAGGGTCTAACGGAAGTGGAAAAACTACCCTGATGAAAATGATAGCAGGCCTTACTCATCCTACCAGTGGAACCATTCTTTATGAGAATCAGCCCATAGGAATTGCCTCCAAAAAAGAAATTGCTTATATGCCAACAGATAGCTTTTTTTATAAATATATGAGTATAAAGGATGTGGGAAAATATTATAAGGATTTCTTTCAGGATTTTGATGAGGAAAAATATAAAGAGTTATTAGAAAGAATGGAATTAAGTGAGAAGCTAAAGGCTAGCTCCTTATCTACAGGATTAGGTGCGAAACTAAAGCTATGTGTAACCTTAGCAAGAAAAGCAAAATTATATATGCTAGATGAGCCACTAAATGGAATTGATATCATAGCAAGAGAACAGGTAATGAACACAATTCTAGAAGCCATGAATGAAGAGAACAGCTTTATTATTTCTAGCCATTTAGTGGATGAATTAGAAACTGTAATTGATGAAGCAATTTTCATTAAAAATGGAGTGTTAGAGCTAAATCGCTCTGCGGAGGAATTGCGTGCCCAATATAATAATTCTATTTCAGAAATATACAAAATGATTTATTTAGGGAAAGGAGAGTTCTAATGTTACGATTATTAAAATATGAATTTAGAAAAAGAATTGCTACATTAAGTGTGGTATTGGCAATTTTACTATTAACCCAAGGCTGGGCGTTATTTTGCCTTTGTACAAAAGAACATGCAGACCAGCTGGTGCTTCCCTTTACGTTTTTAATTATATTTGGTTTTTTAGGTACTGTGTTTTTATTTTTTGATGGTGTATCTACATTTTCTTCGGAATTTTCAGATAAAAAGGGATATATGATGTTTTTAACTCCTAATTCTCCTGGAGCGATTGTAGGAGCAAAGTTTTTATATGCTGTTATTACAGTTGTTGGAGGATATAGCCTATTTCATTTATTTGCTTACTGGGATTACAGCCTATTTATCAATAAGTGGGAGAATGTAAAAGAAGGAACCAAGGTACTAGAACAGATTGCCAGGGCAATGTTTGGAATGAGTTTAGGAAATGTTACCCTTTATGGTATGGTATTTGGTATAATAAGAATGTTAACGCTAATTGCCTTTGGATATTTAGCGGTTACCATAAGTACAACAGTGCTGGCTAATCACAAATACAAGGTATTTTTAACGATAGCAGTATTTGTAGGTGTGTTAGTGCTAGTAGGTGTTCTAACATCAGCCGCTACTAATTTTCTAATGGAAACCTTGACGGATCAGATAGGATTATCACAAAGCTTAGAAACAGGAATGACAGCACTTCCTGAAGAATCTAACTTTTTTGATATACTAAAGGTAATAGAAAAAACAAAAATGGCTGAAGCAATGCATGTAGGAATGGTAATAGATGTAGGCTTTTCAGTGTTACAATGGGCTGCAGCATATTTTTTATCTGTTGTATTAGTAAAGAAAAAGGTATCTTTATAAAAAAAATAAAAAAGGATAGGTGTAAGTTTGGAAGTAAACTTCCAAATATTTATTGATAGCAGTATCGCAAGTGATACTTGCGATAAGCAGAAAGGTGTAAAAATGAGAAGGTTAAAGAAAACGATTGGAATTACCCTAGCTGGGACATTATTTTTTTCACAGTTTATGCTTGGAACCATGGCATTACCTGTAAATTGTAAGGCAAAGGAAAAAGAGGAAGTGATTACTACAAAAGATTTAGAGCAATATGAGAATAACGAACTCATTGTATGCTTTAAAGAGGATACGAAACAAAAAAGTATTTGTTCCCTTGTTACAAAGCAGGATGCAAAAGACGATGACTATTTAGATGAAAACAGCGTATTGCTTCAGTTTGATAGTAAACAGGAAGTAAAGGAAGCATTAAAGGAGCTAGAAAAAGATTCTTCAGTAGCATATGTACAACCAAATTATACTTATTCCACTTTATATGAAAAGAGTGATACAGATTTTAAGAAGCAGTGGGCACTGTATAATGACGGAACAGCTAGCTACAAAAAGGTAAAGGCACAAAAGGGAATTGACATTAATATGCTTCCAGCGTGGGAATATATGAAAGACAAAGAAAAAAGTCCTGTACTTGTAGCTGTAGTAGATACAGGAATTGATTATTTACATAAGGATTTGGAAGCAGGAATGTGGAAAAATGAAAAAGAAATTGAAGGCAACGGGATTGATGATGACAACAATGGATACATTGATGATGTGAATGGATGGAATTCTTTTTCAGATAATAATCGTGTAACAGATAGAAAAAAATCTACTACTACAAAGGAATATTATAATAATCACGGTACTCATGTTGCAGGAATTATTAATGCACAAGGAGATAATCAGTTAGGAATTGCAGGGATTGCTTGTGAAAATCCAGTGAAGCTAATATCCTCTAAGGGCTTAGGAGGAGCATTAGGTACCATGAAAGGAATGGGTTCTACCTCTAGTATTGCAAAGGCGATTGTATATGCAGAAAAAAATGGAGCTAGAATCTGCAATATGAGCTTAGGAGGCTTGGAAAATGATAGGTATTTATATGATTTAATGAAAAAATCCGATATGCTATTTATTGTAGCAGCAGGAAATAGCTCTTACGATATTGATAAAACACCAATTTATCCAGCGGCCTATAATCTTGATAATATTGTTTCTGTTGCCAATATACAATGTGATGGAACGCTTCATGAAAGCTCTTGTTATGGAGCGAAAAATGTTGATATAGCAGCTCCAGGAAGTGAGATTTATAGTACGACAGAGGTGGATCATTATGATAGCTACATTGGTACCTCTATGGCAACGCCAATGGTAACAGGAGCAGCTAGTGTGTTATTATCTTGTAACCCAGAGCTTACTAATGATCAAATCAAAACCATATTAATTGCCAGTGCAAAGCCTAATAAAAATCTAAAGAATAAAGTATTATCAGGTGGTATGCTAGATGTATATCAAGCCTTAGTAATGGCAGATCAAGGGGTTGCCCCAACCATTGAAACAAAAATAAGTAATATAAAAGCCTCTAATAATAAAAAGGTTACCGTAAAAGTTTCAGAGGGAACAAGTAAGGTAGTAAAAAGTGCTTATGCAATGGGAACAAAGGATGCAGCCTATTTTAAAGAAGAGTCTGCAAGCTACACTGAATTTACAAATCAAGCAGCGATTACAGTCAAGAAAAGTAGTGTTTATACTATATATACACAGGATGAAAAAGGAAATGAAACTGTAAAGGTAGTAAAAGTAACAGTTTTATCTCCTACAAAGGTTACCCTTAATGTAACCAATAAAACTATGAAGCAAGGTAGTACATTTACATTAAAAGCAAATGTATTACCAAAGGGAGTGTACACGAAGCTTAGGTATACTTCTTCTAATAAAAAGGTGGCAACTGTAACCCAAACAGGCAAAATTTCTGCTAAGAAAAAAGGTAGTACAGTGATTACTGTTATTACAGAAAATGGCAAAAAAACTGCTTGTAAAATTACAGTAAAATAGATAAAATAAGAAAGTAAAAACATATGTGCGAACCTGCACAAGAAAAGGAGAAAACAATGAAAAAAGGGTTAAAAAAACTATTATCTGTAGTGCTTACTATGGCAATTATGCTAGTAAGTGTACCTGCTGTAGCTTTTGGAGCAGGAGAAGTCACTGATATGGAGGGCAAACCAGTCGATGTGGTAAAATGTGTAGAAACAGCAGCGGCTGATCCAAGTGCTGGAGGCTATAAGTTTTCTATTCCAAAGGAAACAAAAGAGGTTTCCTTCCCAATTCAAATTGATAAAATGGGAAAAGTAGAAATGGTATTAATGCCAGCAGACCTACTTGATGAGGCTACAGAGGCAGCAGCTTTAAGTGCACAAGCGCTAGATACAAAAAATATAGCAGCATTAGTTGCACAAGTAGAAGACGATGAAGATGCACCAGATGAAGAAAGCGATGATATCAGCGAGCTATTAAAAAAGTCTAATTTAACTATGAGCCTTTATGATGCAAATAATCAGCTTGTATGTGAATCAGAAGTGTATCAAATGCTTGGTATTATGTATGTTGCATTATTTGATTATAAGGAAACAGGAACTTATACAGCTAAGATTAAGGTAAATGGAGAGGCAGAAGACCAAGTTTATGATTTTCTTATGGTTCCAGCTTTAATTAGTGCAGAAGATGGAGTATTAGTACCAAATCAACCAGTGATGGGTGTATCCTTAGAAAATAAGCATATCTATTATCGTGTAGATATGAAACAAGATGGCTATGTAACCTTCTCAGGAAATAATATGGGAAAAATGGTTTTAAATGATGAAATGCTAAATGATACATCTGCAATGAATGCATCATTAAAATTACAATTATGTGACAGTAAGAAACAGCCTATGGCAAAAGCAGTAACCTTTAATGCAAAAAAGACAGAGGCAGTGGTAGCTCTAAGAAAAGGAACCTATTATTTTAGACTAAAAGAAGAAAAAGATACTTCCTTTATGCTACAAATGTCTACAAAGGCAGTGAAATCTGTAGCAGGTACAAAAAAAGCCAATGCAAAAGCAATCAAATTAAAACAAGCAATAGAAGGAATTCAAGTATTAAATGAAAAGAAAGAAAACTGGTACAAAGTAAATGTAACATCGAAAAAGAATCTTTCAGTTTCTCTTTCAAGAATCACAGAAAATGGAACCTTTAACGTATATATTTATAATGCAAAAGGGAAAAGAGTTGCTTGTGAAACAAACACAACAAAAACCAATGGAACAAATAAATCTAACGTAACATTGCGTTCTATCAATAAGTTACCAAAGGGTACATATTACATTAAAGTAGTAAAATCTAACGCAAACGCAACTGGATATTACAAATTAACTGCAAAATAAAAA
>JAFPBJ010000069.1 GCA_017390525.1 Lachnospiraceae bacterium
AGATAGCAAGGCAATTGCCTCAATATCTTCATAGGTTTCTGTAGGCTGTCCCAACATAAAATATAGTTTTACCTTATTCCAACCACCCTTAAAGGCTTCCATTGCTCCACTTAAAATAATTTCTTCTGTTAAGCCTTTATTAATTACGTTACGAAGTCTTTGCGAGCCTGCTTCTGGTGCAAAGGTAAGGCTACTTTTCTTAATATCTTGCACCTTACTCATTACATCGAGAGAAAAGGCATCGATTCTAAGGGATGGAAGTGAAATATTGATTCCCTTTTCCCCAAACTCTTCAATTAGGTAATAGGTAAGCTCTTTTAAATCTGTATAATCACTGGAGCTTAAAGAACTTAGTGAAATCTCCTCATGTCCTGTACTTTCCAACATTTCCTTTGCATATTCTTTTAATAATGCAAGAGGACGCTGTCTAGTTGGACGATAAATCATTCCCGCCTGACAGAATCTACAGCCTCTAATACATCCTCTTAGTATTTCTAGTACCACTCTGTCTTGGGTTGCCTTAATATATGGCACCAAAGGCTTTCTTGGGTATTGTACCTGCTCCATATCCATAACTACTTGCTTTGTAATGGTTTTTTTTGCATTTTCATGAAGTGGTATCATTTCCTTTATTGTGCCATCCTCTTTATAGGTTATCTCATATAAAGACGGCACATAAATTCCCTCTATTTTAGCAGCCTGGATTAAAAAGTCTTTTCTGCTTCCCTGTTTCTTTTTATTTTCCTTATATACATCTAACAATTCATCATATACCGTTTCACCCTCACCTATATAAAACAAATCAAAGAAATCCGCTAAGGGCTCTGGATTATATACACAAGGACCACCACCAATTACAATAGGCATATCCTCTGTTCTATCCCTTGCATAAATTGGAATCTGGCTTAAATCTAATATTTGCAAAATATTTGTATAGCACATTTCGTATTGAATGGTAATTCCTAAAAAATCAAAGTTTTTAATAGGGTCTTGTGTCTCTAATGCAAACAATGGAATCTTTTGTTCCTTCATAATCTTATGAAGGTCTGGCCAAGGAGAGTAAACTCGTTCGCAATAGGTGTCCTGTCTTCGATTAAACATATCATATAAAATCTGTATTCCTAAATGGGACATACCGATTTCATATACATCTGGAAAACACATAGCAAATCGAATTTCAATTTCCTCAAGATTTTTTCGTACCATATTGACTTCGTTACCAATATAACGTGCTGGTTTTTCAATGGTTAATAATATTTCATCTGAAAGTGCTAATTTACTCATCTTTTTCTCCATTTTCGTTTATTTTACTTTAAGGCTCTACCTCAAGCATTTCCTTTAGCTTTCTGCCTATGGTTTCTATAGCTGTTTCATCCATTTGTTCTGCTATCTGATATAAGGTTTGATTCTTCCCCATATAGCGAAACACAGGCTCTATCTGGGGGATTTTAGTCTCACTTTGTGCCATCATAGTAATATAATATAAGCTAATAAAAGCTATGGCAACCATAAATCGAATAGAAAAGCCTACCATATAAGGCATAGGCTTTCCTTCTTCCTTTTCCCTCTCTCTTTTTCTATTTTGGGCAGTGCCAAAGCTTTCCTTTGCTTGTTTTATTTTTTCGCTTCGATTCATAGAACAAAACCTTCTTTTTTTCATTTATTTTATTCTATGCCAAAAAAGCAATTCATAACTCACAAAAGTGTCGCCATAGGCGACACTTATATTATTTTTCTTTAATTTGGTAATATCCTTTTTTCCCTTTTTTAATTAAGATTGCATTATTTTCATTGTAATCTTTGGTAGAAATTGTAGCTGAAATATCAGTTACTTTTACATCATTTACAGATACTCCACCTTGTTGGATTTGTCTTCTGGCATCTGAACGAGTTTGACATAATTTCGTATCTACTAATACACTGATTACATCAATTCCCGCTTCTAACACCTCTTTTTCATAAGTAAGTGTTGGAACGTTAGCACTTACTCCGCCATTTTTGAAAAGGGCTCTTGCTGCTTCTTGCGCCTTTTGTGCTTCCTCGTCTCCGTGAACAAACTTAGTGATTTCATATGCTAGCACTTCTTTTGCTTCATTAATAGCTGCACCTTCTAAGCGTCCTAAGCGACGAACCTCCTCCATTGGTAGGAAGGTAAGTAAGGCTAAACATTCTTCCACTTTTGAATCCTCAATATTTCTCCAATATTGGTAAAAATCAAATGGAGAAGTTTTTTCTTTGTCTAACCAAACTGCACCTTTTACAGTTTTTCCCATTTTAATTCCTTCGCTATTAGTAAGTAGTTTAAGTGTAAGTCCGTAGGCTGGCTTTTGCTCTTTTCTACGAATTAACTCAACACCACCAATAATGTTAGACCATTGGTCATTTCCACCCATTTCAAGTACACAATTATGCATTTTATTTAATTTCCAAAAGTCATAAGATTGCATTAGCATATAGTTAAATTCAAAGAAGGTTAAACCTCTTTCCATTCTTTGCTTATAGCACTCTGCAGTTAGCATTTTATTTACAGAAAAATGAACTCCGATTTCTCTTAAAAATTCTACATAATTAAGATTTAATAACCAATCTGCATTATTTTCAATGATGGCACCGCCATCTTCAAAGCTAATAAATCTTGAAAGCTGCTCCTTAAAGCATTTTGCATTATGCTCAATTTGCTCTCTTGTCATCATATTACGCATATCTGACTTTCCAGTAGGGTCACCAATCATAGTTGTTCCCCCACCAAGTAAAGCAATTGGCTTATGCCCTGCATTTTGCATATGCTTCATTGCCATAATTGTTAAGAAATGTCCTGCTGTTAAGCTATCTGCTGTAGCATCAAATCCAATATAGAAGGTTACCTTTTCCTTTCCAAGTAGTTCTCTTAGCTCATTTTCGTGAGTACATTGCTCTATAAAGCCTCTCTCCACAAGTATATCGTATACGTTTTCCATTTTTATTTTTTCCTCCTAATAAAACTATCGTTTGTTTTTCCCTTTTACTATTTCACCCTTTTGATTAAAAACAATTCCCTTTGCTTTTAATCTGTTATCAATAAATTTTTTCACCATTAATTTAATCATTGCCGCTACTGGTACCGCCAAAATCATACCTACAATACCAAATAGCGAGCTTCCTATAATAACGGAAACTAAAATAAATACTGGCTTAAGAGACACATTATCTCCTAATAGCTTGGGTCCTATTATGCTTCCATCAATTTGCTGTACAATTATGAGAGCAATAACAGCAATAATTACTTTTGTATTTTGTCCATATAAAAGCCCAAAGGAAATGGTTCCTACATAGGCAACAATTGGTCCAAAATATGGAACTAAATTACAAATTCCTGCAAAAATTCCAATAATAATACCAAATTTAATTCCAATGGCAGATAAGGTGATACTTAACATACAACACATAATTGCTACATCTGCTAACTGTCCTCTTATGTAACCAGAAAAAATATGGTCTAAATCCCCTAAAAATCCAAGAATTTTCTCTTCGGTAGCAGGCTCAAATAATGCCTTTGAAAGCTTCTTTCCATATACCTGAAAGCTTTTCTTCTCTAACAACAAATAAATGGCAAGAATTAAACCAAAGCCTAAGTTTGATACAATTCCAGAAAAATGCTTGGTATATTCTACAAGATTTTGTGCAAATTCTTGTAACCAATTTGCTAGTGATGCTGAAATTTCTTTGATATAATCTTCTAATGCTGCTGATTTGATATTCCAATCCTCTAATTTTTCCTGTACCAAATCTAAGGAATCTGTAAAGCTATCAATATAATTTGCAAATAAATTCACAATATCGTCTAAGCCATTTTTTTGCACTTGATTTGTAATACTGTATACTGCAAAGGATATAGTTCCTACTATTACAAGTACAATAGCTATGACTGTAGTAAATACACCTAACGTTCTATATTTTTTCTCATCCTTAAAATGAAGCCACTTTATTTTTTTATATTGTCTTTCAAAAAATTCTACCAAAGGGTCAAATATATATGCTACCAATGCACCAATTAAAACAGGTGCAAGTACATTTAAGCATCCCTTTAGAAAATCCCAAATAAAAGTTACAATATATTTAATTTTTGTAGTGGCAAACGCCAAGGCAAAAATCACCACTGCTGTTGCCACAATATAAAAACATATCTCTGCATATTTAGGATTGAATTTTTCTTTTATTTTCTTAAACACCTTCTACTTCACCTCTACTTCCATCTATATTATACCAATTTCTTTGTATTTTTTAACACATGAAGCAGTAGCTCCCAGGTTCGTTCAGTAGACGAAATGCTTAACCGTTCCTTTGGC
This sequence comes from Lachnospiraceae bacterium, assembly GCA_017390525.1. Classification (GTDB taxonomy): domain Bacteria; phylum Bacillota; class Clostridia; order Lachnospirales; family Lachnospiraceae; genus RGIG989. The sequence goes on from JAFPBJ010000069.1 coordinate 4,326, forward strand.
GTATGAATGTCAAAAATATCTGGTCCAAAGGAAACTATATCTACCTCCTGCATTTTGGATGCAAAGATGCCACATTCTAATCCTGCATGAATTGCCTCCACCTTCATTTCTTTTTGATACAAGGTTTCGTAAGACTTTTTAAACAATTCTCTTAGCTTTGATGTTTCCTTATATTCCCACTCTGGATACTGACCTGATTCAATATAAGTACCACCTAAGCTTTCAATTAATACCTTTATTTTATCACTTAAAAGCTTTTTTAAGCTAGCTACAGCACTTCTTACTGCAAAGGAAAAAATAAGCTTATTATCTTCCTCACTCATCACACCTAGATTTTGTGAGCTTTCTACTAATCCATTTATATGAGCACTCATGGTATAAACACCGTTTAATGCACTCATTAAAAATGTAATCGTTTTTTCTTTCGTTTTCTTATCATAAACCTCTTTTGTTACTTGCCCTGTTTGCTCTATTTGAATACAAATATTATCTTCCATTTTACTATATTCTTTTTGGAATACATTTGTTAGCTGGGTTATTTTATCTTTTACTTTTTGTAAATTTTCTTCTGCTACCACACCATCTAAAAAGGCTTCTCTAGCAATGGCGTTATCCTTAAGCCCACCTCGTATATTTACAATTTCAAGGAAATCACCTAACTCATATAAAAGTCGTCCCATTAAAACATTGGCATTGGCTCTTTGCTTATGAATTTCCGCTCCAGAATGTCCACCTAATAAGCCTTGAATTTTTAGGGTAATTCCTTGTCCCTTTACAGACGTCCTTGTAATAGGTAAAACAGCCTGTGCCTTTAGTCCACCAGCACAGCTTGTTAATAATACCCCTTCTTCTTCATTATCTATATTAATCAAATATTTTCCTTTTAATTCACTAACATCAAGGTAAGTTGCGCCTTCCATTCCCACTTCCTCTTCCACTGTAAAAAGTACTTCTAGTCTAGGATGGCTAATTTCATCATCATCCAGTAATGCTAAACAATAGGCAATGGCGATACCATCATCACCACCTAAAGTAGTTCCCTTTGCAGCAATAAAATCCCCTTCCTTATAAAGTTCTAATGGCTCAGTAAGAAAATCGTGGCTTGTATCCTCATTCTTTTCACAAACCATATCTAAATGACCCTGCAATATGACTGTAGGTACCTGTTCGTATCCTTTTGTGGCTTCTTTTACAATCACTACATTAAAAAGCTTATCCTGACGAACAAACAAATTTCTCTCTTTTGCAAAGGTAACACAATAATCGCTAATCTCTTTACAGTTATGGGAACCATGAGGAATCTTACAAATTTCCTCAAAATAATGAAATACTTTACTTGCACTTGACATTCGTTTTCCTCCATATTTTCCTAATATAGCGAATCACTTTTCTATATTAGTTTTTAAAGCTGTGAATTGGAGCTGGAATTCTTCCACCTCTGTTAATAAATGCATCACAAGAATATGGATTCACTTTCATAACTGGTGCATAGCCTAATAAACCACCAAATTCTACGGAATCTCCTACAGATTTTCCTTTTGCCGGAATGACTCTCACTGCAGTAGTTTTTTGATTTACCATACCGATTGCCATTTCATCCGCAATAATACCTGAAATTGTAGTTGCCTTTGTATCTCCTGGAATTGCAATCATATCAAGACCTACGGAACATACGCAAGTCATTGCCTCAAGCTTCTCTAAAGAAAGTGCATTTGCCTCTACTGCATCAATCATTCTTTGGTCTTCACTTACTGGAATAAATGCTCCACTAAGTCCACCAACGTAAGAGGAAGCCATAACGCCACCTTTCTTTACTTGGTCGTTTAATAAGGCTAGTGCTGCTGTTGTTCCTGGAGCACCTGCATATTCAAGTCCGATTTCTTCTAGTATTTCTCCTACACTATCACCTACTGCTGGAGTTGGTGCTAAAGATAAGTCAATAATACCAAAAGGAATACCTAATCTCTTAGAGGCTTCCTGTGCTACTAATTGTCCTACTCTTGTTACCTTAAAGGCTGTCTTTTTAATGGTCTCACAAAGCACCTCGAAGTTCGCACCTCGTACTTGTTCTAAGGCACGTTTTACTACACCAGGTCCACTAACACCTACGTTAATAATTGCATCTGCCTCTGTTACACCATGGAATGCACCTGCCATAAATGGATTGTCATCAGGGGCATTACAAAATACAACAAACTTAGCACAGCCTAAGCTATCATTTTCCTTTGTAAGCTCTGCAGTTTCTAAAATAATCTCTCCAATTAATTTCACTGCGTCCATATTAATTCCAGTTTTGGTAGAGCCTACATTTACTGAACTACATACCATTTCAGTTTCTGCTAATGCCTTTGGAATAGAACGAATTAAATATTCGTCTGCTTGTGTCATTCCCTTTGAAACTAAAGCAGAATATCCACCAATAAAGTTTACTCCTACTTCTTTTGCTGCCTTATCAAGAACCTTTGCAATTTTCACAAAATCATCAGAGGACTTACAAACGCTTCCTCCTACTAAGGAAATTGGTGTAATAGAAATACGTTTATTTACAATTGGAATTCCATATTCTCTTTCAATATCTTGCCCAGTTTTCACTAAATCTTTCGCTGTAGTTGTGATTTTTTTATAAATTTTATCACATACTTCTTCTAATGTCCCCCCAGTACAATCTAATAAGCTAATACCAAGGGTAATCGTTCTAACATCAAGATTCTCCTCAAGAATCATTTTATTGGTTTCAATGACTTCATTTATATTAATCATGTTTTTATATTCCTTTCCTTCAGTTATTTTTGGGAGTATCTTATGTTAAATACGATGCATCTGATTGAAAATTTCTTCATGCTGTACTCGAATGCTTACGCCAATTTCTTCTCCAAGCTTTTCTAATTCTCCTGCATATACTTTAAATTCTTTTGTGCAATTGTTTTCTTCTACAATCATCATCATGTTAAAATAACCTTGTACAATGGTTTGTGAAATATCAAGTATATTAATTTGGTTGTCTGCTAAATAAGTACAAACCTTTGCAATAATTCCTACGCTATCTTTTCCTACTACTGTAATAATTGTTTTTTTCATTTTTCTATTTCCTTTCTTTTTTACTTACTAACTGTACAAATTTGAGACAATCCATCTCTTTTTGCCACAAATAACTGTAGCTGCTTTAGTACGGAAGGCTCCTTATTTAACTCTTGCTTTACGGTTTCATAAGCAAGGGCTTCATAATTATTTTCTTTACTTAAATGACCAATTAACACACTATGTAATCTTTTTCCATTTAATTTTGAAATTAATTGACCTGCTCTTTCGTTTGATAAATGACCTCTACTGCCTAAAATTCTTCGTTTTAAAGAATAAGGGTAAGGTCCTACCTCTAGCATATTCACATCATGATTTGCCTCAATAAATAGCATGTCAGAATCCTTTAGCTGTCCCACTAAATAATCATCAAAATCTCCTAAATCAGTAGCAATACTTACCTTTACCTCCTGGTAGTAAAAGGTATAGCAAACGGGGTCTGCCGCATCATGCCAGGTGCTTACTGGTACCACTTTTATATTGCCTATAAAAAATGGCTCATCCGGCTCAATTCTATGAAATAAATCCTCCTCAAGCTTGCCTACTGAACTTGTGTTTAAAATTGCTTCTTGGGTTAACTGTGTGGTATAAATTGGCAAATGATATCTCCTTGCCATGACGCCTAACCCCTTAATATGGTCAATATGTTCATGGGTGATTAAAATTGCGTCAATTTCTTCAGGTGAAACACCTAATTCTTTTAGTCCATTTTCAATCTTTTTCCCACTTATTCCCACATCTACAAGAAGTTTGGTTGTGTCATTTCCTACAAAAATACAATTCCCACTACTACCACTTGCAATACTACATAATTTCATTCTCAACATTCCTTTTAGAAAACTGAAACCATTGTAGCATAAAACCTTGATTTATGCTACCAAAATTTCAATTCTTTTCATGATACCTGTTATTTCAAGCTATTTTTCCCAATAAATCGCAATTTCATCTCCATCCTGAATCGGAGTAGCAAAGTCAGCTAACTGATTATTAATTTTGGTAATTAATTTTTCTCCCTTTAAATCTGTAACCTGAAAACCACTGATATCCATAGCATCCACAAGCACATAGGAGTCCTTTCCTGTTAAAACGAAAAACTTATCATTTACCTGCACTTTGATTGCATTTAATTTTTCTTTTGATTTTTCCTTTTTTTCTTCTTGTTCTTTTGGTGCTTCCTGTTCTTCTGTAGTTTCTGGTTTCATTCCTGGTACTGTAAATTCCACCTTAAAGTTTTCATAAATCTTATCATCAAGTCCTGCTATTTCATGATTTACATATACTTCATTTGGAAGCTCCATATCCATAAATTGAAATAATTGTTCCACTGTATAATATGATAAAATTTCAACCTTATCTTTATTTTGAATTTGGTAAAACTCAGACTCTAGCTTCTTATTTACCATAGCAAACTTTGGACATACTACTTTTTTATCATTTACAATAAATTCAATGGTACTAGAATATTCAGGAAGACTTCCTACGGTATACTCTGCAGCCTCTCCTACTGTAGAATCCTGTATTACAATTCTATCTCCCTGCTTAATCTTTGCTGTTAAGCCTACCACTGCACCATTTAAAGTAATAACCGCTGCCTCCCCTTGTTTTCCTCTAATAATTCTTTGCTTTCCATTGACCTCAAAAACAATATCACTACCACGTCTAGGGAATAATCTCTCATAAGGAAGTCCAATTTGAAGTGCTGCATCTACTACGGTAAGCTTATCATTGTCATATAGCTTCACTCGTTCCTCATTTACATGGACAAAAATAAAATTATTTTTTTGGTCATAGAAATTTAAGCAAATTCCAATTGGAGTAACTAAAATAGGATCCTTTTTAATTCCCTCCTGAAGCATATTTACACTTCCAAGCACTTCCTCTCCTCTTAGTGCAACACGTTCCTTTGGTAAATCAAGTGCCTTAGCAAGCTTATCTGTAAAGGTCTCAATTTTACCACCGCCGCCTACCACAAACACAGCGCTAACAGAATTGCCACCATTTAGTTCCTTTATTTTTTCCGCAATTGCCGTAGTCATTTCATCAATGCTACCTTCTACCGCCTGTAACATTTGTTGTTTCGTGGCCTTTTGACTAATTCCCATAATATCCTTATATGTAACTGTCTTTTTTCGCACGCCCATTTGCTTTATGGTTTCTGCCGTTTGAAAATCTACCAAGAAATTTTGTACAATTTTTTCTGTTAATTTATCTCCTGCATATGGAATCATGCCATATCCAATAATACTGCCATCTTTGGTAACACAAATATCTGAAGTACCAGCACCTACATCCACTAATGCAATGTTTAGTAGACGATATTGCTGTGGAATTGCCACATTTATTGCTGCAATGGGCTCTAATGTTAAGGTTTCCACCTCAAGTCCAGCTATTTCTACTGCCTTATATAATCCATCAATTACATCTTCAGGTAAAAAGGTTGCTAACACCTCAGCACCAATCTTTGTTGCTTTATGTCCTTCCAAATTCGTAATAACATAATCATTTAAATAATATTTTACAACAGAATATCCAACGCATACATATTTTTCTTTGCCACTTTCCTGCTGTAAAATTTTATCCTGTGCCTTTTCCGTACCTGCTAAATCAAGAGAATAGATATGTTCTGTTGTAATAGTGGTTTCTTCCTCAAATTCTAATTCTCCAAATCCAATTGCAGTTTTAAGCACTCGACCTGCAGCCGCAATACATACATTTTTAAGAGGACGACCAATTTTCTCCTCTAGTTGTTTTTTTACATAGGAAACAGTTTCTCCTACCTTTTGTATATCATGAATCTGCCCATCTAACATGGCTCTTGTATCATGTGTTTTTACGCATTGTGCTACAACATTAAATTGTTCATTTTCTTTATATCCTACAGTACCAACAATACTTCTAGTACCAATATCAAGCCCAAATACCATTTGCCCTGGATATGTATTATTCTCTGGCATGTTATTCCTCCATTCCTCCACTTTTGTTAGGTAATTGTGAAACACACAAAAATCTACTTTGTTGTACAAAATAGAATAAGACTATGTTTTACAATTACCTATATAGTTTTAATTATGGACTTAGTATATCACTGATGCTCTATATTTTCTAGTAATTTTACAATTTCCTTCCTAGTATCCTCTATAGAGCCTCCATTATCAACCACTTTGTCACAATCTCTTCTAAACTGCTCTTCACTTCTTTGCTCTTTTATAATAGATAGGATTTTTTCCTCTGATAGGCCTCTCGCCTTTATTAATCGTTGCTTTCTACTATCAAAAGGTGCATAAATATACCATATTTCATTACAAATCTCTTCATAATGATCCTCTAGTAAAAGAGCTGCCTCTATGAAAATAAAATCAAGGAGTCCTTCTTTTTTCTTTTCTTCTATGCTTTCTTTTATTCTAGTTTTTACCATAGGATGTACAATACTATTTAACACAGCTAGCTTTTCCTCATTGGAAAATACAATGTTTCCTAGTATTTTTCGGTCAATCTCTTTCTCTTTTCCTAAAATATCTGTAGAGAATTCCTTTACAATGGCTTCATAAGCTATCTGACCTTTTTTCATTACTTCATGAGCTACCTTATCCGCCTCAATCACCATGCATTTACAAAGGTCAGGTAGCATGTTTAAAACCGCACTTTTCCCACAACCGATTCCCCCTGTAATACCAATTACCTGCATATTTATCTGTCCTTCCCACTGTTATTTTGCTTCATACCAATCATTTCCTACACATACTTCTACTAATAAAGGTACTTTTAAATCAGCTGCATGCATCATTTCTTCTTTTACTAAGGCAACTACTTCCTCTACTTCGTCCTTATGAGCTTCCACTAACAATTCATCATGAACCTGTAAAATTAGTCGAGACTTCATATTTTGTTTTTTTAGACGCATATTCACACGAAACATGGCAATCTTCATAATATCTGCTGCGCCACCCTGAATTGGAGAATTCATAGCAATTCTTTCTCCAAAATTTCTCTGCATAAAGTTACTAGAAGAAATTTCTGGAATTGGTCTGATTCTTCCAAACATAGTAACCGATTTTCCAGTGTTCTTTGCCTCTTCTACCGTTCCATCTAAATATGCTTTAATACTTCCATAGGTTTCAAAATATTGGTCAATATATTCCTGTGCTTGTTTTCTTGAAATATTTAAATCTCTGCTCAGTCCAAAGGCACTTATTCCATAAATAATTCCAAAATTAACTGCCTTCGCATCTCTTCGCTGTTCCTTTGTAACCTGTTCAATTGGTACATGACACACCTTTGCTGCAGTAGTTGCATGAATATCCTGATTGTCACGAAAGGCTTGAATTAAAGACTCATCCTCTGATAAATGAGCCAGTAATCTAAGCTCAATCTGAGAATAATCAGCATCTACAAAAACGTAATCCTTCTGTGGTACAAATACCTTTCTAATCTCCCTACCAATTGGTAGCTTCATTGGAATATTTTGCAAATTAGGATCTGTGCTACTAATACGCCCTGTTGCAGTAATGGTTTGATTAAATTTACCATGAATTCTTCCATCTTCTTTTATATACCCTGCCAATCCATCTGCATAAGTAGATTTTAATTTTGCTAAATGACGATAATCAAGAATCAACTGAATTATTTCATGATACGGAATCAGCTTTTCTAATACATCCACACTAGTAGAGTATCCTGTTTTTGTTTTCTTTCCATTAGGAAGACCTAATTCTTCAAATAAAATCTCTCCTAATTGCTTTGGAGAATTAATGTTAAATTCATGTCCTGCCAGCTGATAAATTTTTTGCTCTAATTCTTTGATTTGCGTTCCTAGCTTCTCTCCATAATTTTTTAGCTGTTCCTTTTTTACTCCAATCCCCCTTTTTTCCATATCATACAAAGCAAACAAGGTAGGCATTTCAATTTCTCTATAAAGCGAATCCATACCAGTTTCCTTTAGCCTTTCCATTAATGGTAAAATAGCTGCAAGCGCTGTATATGACTGATATCCACAAAAATTAAGGGCTGCTTCTTCTTTTTCCTCAAGTGCCTTTGAAAGTGACATTTTCCCTATTAATTCTTCTCTAGTAGGTACCATCTCTTCTAATACATTTTTTAATATGGCATCATAATCATGCTGCTCTTGATTGGGACGAAGCAAATAATCAGCTACCATACAATCATAAATCCAGGTATCTTCCTCTGTTACCTCTAAAAAATCTAGTTGCCCCTTTAAATTTACAAAGCTTATCTTATTTTGTTTTTGGCAAAGAGCATGTACCTTTTCAAGAAGGAATTCCTTTGTAAGAAAGCCCTCTGGTAGCATCACATAGGATACTTCCTTTATAAGACTTAAGCTTACCCCAAGACACTCTCCTTCTTCTCCTATTACCTCTAAGCCTACTACCTCTTTTTTGTATGCTTCCTCAAATAGCTCTTCTACTCTGGCTAAATCTGTAACCTTTTCTACTCTAAGCTCCACCTTAGCTGGCTCATTTTCAAATTTTTTCAGTAAGCTTTTAAACTCTAATCTTCTGAATATTTCATAGGCTTCCTTAGTAAATAAATTGCCCATTTTAGCAGTTTCAAACTGAAATTCTACTGGACACTGGGTACAAATGGTAGCTAGCTCTTTACTTAATATTGCCTGATCATAGTATTCTCTTAAGCTTTCTCTTGCCTTATTTGGTTTGATTTCTTCAATATGTGCATAAGCATTTTCAATGGTATGATATTCCTTTATAATTTTGGCAGCAGTTTTTTCTCCTACCCCTGGAATTCCTGGAATATTATCAGAAGTATCCCCCTGTAATCCCTTTACATCAATAAATTCTTCTGGGGTTACTCCGTAAACTTCTTCCACTTCCTTTGCAAAATAGGATTCAATGACTGTTTTTCTTTCCTTTGTTTTTGGAATCTTAATTTGAACCTTTTCTGTAGCAAGCTGTAATAAATCTCGATCTCCAGATAATACCGTAACGAAAAAGCCCTCTTTTTCTCCTAGGGCTGCTATGGTACCAATCACATCATCCGCTTCGTAGCCTGGCTTTTCTAAAATGGTAACCCCCATGCTTTCTAGTACTTCTTTTATAAGGGGCACCTGTTGTCTTAATTCTTCTGCCATTGGCTTTCTTGTTCCCTTATACGCCTCATATTTCTCATGGCGAAATGTTGGTTGACTCACATCAAAGGCTACTGCAAAATGAGTAGGCTGCTCCTCTTCTAGTAATTTTAAAACAATATTTAAAAAACCTAACACGGCATTGGTATGCACCCCTTCTGAATTCGTTAAATCTGGCAATCCATAAAAGGCTCTATTTAAAATGCTGTGGCCATCTACAATAACAATTTTTTTCATAATGTTGGGTTATCCTTTCTTATTCTTTATTTCTCACTGGGATGTCTTGATAAATAGGTGGATAAAATAAATGTGGTCTTAGTTGATTTGCAATATAATAAGGATCTGTACTTGGTTTCCTTTTCATTGAGAAAAATGCATTTTTAAAGGAAATTCCCACAATGATACAGCCTACAATCACGCAAAATGTAGTAAAAATATTAGATTGTAGCTTTCTTCTTCTTTTCTTTATAATTTCATTTTCTTCTTTATTAATTTTTTTCCACAAATCCTCACTAAAATTATTAGACAAAGGTAGCATAGCATCTAATTGCTTCATTCCTGTAAGCAAGGTATAGTATACCTCTAATTCCTCCTGACAATGTGGACAGTTTTTAATATGCTTAATAAAATCTAATAATTGGTCATCTTCTAGCTTATCATCAATAAATAAATTAAACATAGCTTGTGCTTGCAAACAATTCATAAAAGCACCTCCATTTTTAAGAAAGAAAAAAAGCCATGTATTCATGGGATACCAATCATACATAGCTCTTACTAATATAAAACAAATACTGCGGATGGTGGGACTTGAACCCACACGATGTTGCCACCGTCAGATTTTGAGTCTGATGCGTCTGCCATTCCGCCACATCCGCCAACCAAAAACACTAACATATCAAAGTATATCCTACCTGCCATAAAAAGTCAAGAATAAAAATATTGCAATTCTTCTATGTTTATCTATTACATTTCTGCCTTTTATATATGGTTCCATCTAGCTGTTTAAAAAGAAATTCCTCTTCTATTATAAGATAGCTATGATTGCTATTTTCCTTAGGAATGGAAACAGAGCCAGGATTGATATACCACCCTTTCGTAAGCGGTTCCATGACTGGAACATGAGTGTGTCCATGTAGCAAAATATCATTTTCCTGTAAATAAGGCAGATGCTCCTTATTATAAATATGTCCATGGGTTGCAAAAATAGTAATACCATTTACATATAGAAGACAATACTCAGCCAAAATTGGAAACTCTAGTACCATTTGATCTACCTCTGTATCACAATTTCCTCTTACACAAAGGAGCTTATCCTTGATTCCATTTAACATGGTTATCACCTCTTTTGGATTATACTCCTTTGGTAAATCATTTCTAGGTCCGTGATATAACAAATCACCTAATAGCAATAGCTTATCAGGCTTCTCTGCCTCAAAAGCCTCTATTAACTTTCTACAATAAAATGCACTTCCGTGAATGTCTGATGCCACCATTATTTTCATCGATTATTCCTCAACTTCTTCCGTATCTTCTACTACTTCTGGCTGTTCTAGCTCTGGCAACTGTTCATATCGTGGAACAAAGCCTTTCACCTTCCATCTCATTAAAGTTACATCATATTCTAAGGTTACCTCGGCTCTACCCACCTTGGTTTCTAAGCCTGTTTCATTATCAATAATACCAATTTGAATTAAGGTTGATAATTGATTGCCATCTCGCATGGTTAACTGTTCTTTTACAGTTGCCACCAAAGGAAGCTCCTCATTTGCTACTACCAAAATTCCATCCTCATAGCTCTCAATTCCTTCCACCTGATCACTAAATTGGTAGCTTCCTTTTACAAAATAATTAGAATATAACTGTTGTGGTAAAATATATTCCTTACGTTCTTTTCCCTTTCTATCAATACTAGAAAAATAATATGCCCCTTTATCATAGCAATCATCCTTCTTCGTATACTCTCCAGAAAAGTTCACCATATTTTGAATCAAAAGATTGGTTGTAATCTCATCTGGTTCACTAATAAAGGCATCATAATGAAAAATCTCGCATTGGGCAATTTGTTGCAATATGTTTCGATAAGAAGTATCATAGCAAAATTCATAGTTATATTCTAGCTCTTTCAGCTTGGTAATATACTGAAATACAGCTTCCTTAAGCACTTCTCCCTTTGCAAAAAATGCCTCTGCAACGGCTTCTTCCTTTGACTCACTAGACAATACTTCCTTATAAACCTTTTCATATTCTTTTTGAGCATTACTTTTTGCTGACTTTCTAAGCTGCCCTGCCCATTCCTTGGTATCCCTATCATACAAGAACTTTTGTAGCATAACATCATGGGCATGGTCTAGCTCGTTTTCCCAATTATAATAATAGGTTTCATTTAACTCCTCCTCATTCACTTCAGAATCAAGTTCGAATACAGCGTTATAGTCATTATCAATAGGATTGTTTTCATATGTAATTTCAATTTGTTCTTTGGGGTCTTCCTCTTTTTTTATTTCCTGCGTTGTGTTTTTACCATTGGTAGGCTTTTTCTTTTTTTCCGTCCCCTGTATATCAAAAAATGCCAACAAAGCGACGCCTAACAAAAGCAGAGTACACCCTAGCCATATTATCTTTCTTTTCATAATGAAAAAACTAAACCTCTCCTTCTATTTTTTTACCAAAAGCAAATTCTTCAAAGGCATCTACTGATATTGGCTTTGAATAATAATAGCCTTGTGCAATATGACACCCTGCCTCTAATAAAAAGTTGGCGTGTTCTTTTGTTTCTACCCCTTCTGCAACCACCTTCATTTTTAATCTTTGTACCATAGAAATTGTGCTCTCTACAATAGTTTTTCCTTTTTCTGTAGTAGTTGTTTCATTTAAAAATTCTCGGTCTAATTTTACTACATCAAGTGGAACATTTTTAAGCATATTAAGCGAAGAATATCCTGAGCCAAAATCATCCATAGATAATACAAAGCCATCTTCCCTTAATGAATTCATCACATCATAAAGACGAGAAACATTTTCTAAAAATGCACTCTCTGTTAACTCAAGCTCTAATAAAGAAGTAGGTATCTGGTATTTTTCTACTAATCCTTTTAGCTTTTTATCAAAGCCTACATCAAAAATATGCATTCTTGATACATTTACTGAAATTGGTACACATTCTACACCTGCATCCTGCCATTTTTTTATGATTTTACAGGTTTCTTCCCAAACAAAGGCATCTAATTTCACAATAAATCCGTTCTTCTCAAAAACAGGAATAAATGAGTTTGGTGGGATAATTCCTTTTTCTGGATGATTCCAACGTACCAAAGCCTCTGCTCCAATTACTTTTCCTGTTACAATATCACATTTTGGCTGAAGCACGATATAAAACTCTCCATTTGATAACGCATGCTCCATTTCACTTTCTACCTGCTTATCTTGAATCATCTTATTGCGTAACTGATTATCATAAAATGCATAATTGACTAAACTACTTCCCTTAATGGTCTTTAATGCTAAATTCGCCCAATCGCACATAGAGCTTAATCTAGCTTCTCTTTCTTCCACGATATAAACACCAAAGGAAGCCACCAAGTTAAATGGTAAATAGTAATCCGCTAATCCCTCTTTAATCTTGTTAATAAAGTTCATTATTTCTCTCTTGGTAGTATATTCCATACATACAAGAAAAATGTCACTATTTAAATGACCACAAATACTACCCTCATTTAAATTATGCTCAATAATATATGCCACATATTGTAATAATTTATCCCCTTCACTCCAGCTAAATAAATCATTAATTATTTTAAAATGATTGATATCCATTCGAATGATAGCATAATTTTTATCCTCATTAGACTGAATCAATCGTTCTGCTTCTACAAATAAGGTTTCTTCATTATAGATTCCTGTTAAAGGATCATATTCTGCCCTATACCGTAGCGTATCAATGGTAGCATTCATGGCACTTGCAAGCTCCCCTAACTCATCATTAGATTCAACCTTAAGCCCAATTTCGTAATTACCTGTTTCCATCCCCTTCATAGCTTCTGTCATTTTTTTAATTGGCTTTACAATATGCACTGCCATAAGGCTCATTGCTCCAATTAACAAAATAATTGTAATAACAAATGCTATTTCCATAGGAATTACAATGGTATTCATTCTTTTATTTACCTCATCATGAGGCATAATCATAAGCATAACCCAATCTGGACGCTCCATATTAAAAAGGCTGGCAATTAAATTTCTTCCATCAATTTCAATTTCCTTTACTCCGCTTTCAGAGCCTTCTTTAATTTGCTTACTAATTTCATTAAAGTTCGTTAATTCACTAGAATGTTTATACAAATATTCATGGTTATTTGTGTAAATAACGGTTCCATTTTGATTCACTAAAACACTATATAAATCTCGTTCTTCACTTTCTGCAAAAAAGCTCTCCATGGAAGCTAAGGTAATTTCAAAGCCGTAGATACCATATATATCGCCATTTCCATCTCTTACTGCTTGTACCACTGCAACGCAAGGAGTATTCTCCTCACCGTCCACCTTACTCATATATGGTGATGAAACATAGGCTTCTGCACGACTCATTTTGCCACTTTCATACCAAGGCATTTTAGCTGCCTTAGCATTTTCTTCCACAGCAAGTTGATTATTACTCAAAGTAATATAGATTTGCTTTTCTTCTATAAAAGCAAAGGTTTTCCTTGCTGTTCCTTCCACAGGACCAATATTACTTAATAATGCACGAAGCTGTTGTTCATCTAGCTCAGGCGCTCTTACCACACTTAATAATTGCTGTAAATGTGTTTGTTCTAACAAGGATTCTTTATTTCTATCAAAATAGTTTGTAATCTGATAACTAACCCTTTCAACCTGAGAATAAACTTCCTGCTGAACCTCCGCTTTTTTATTTTTCTTTACAATACCGACGCAAAACACACTAACTAAAAGTAAAATTACACTAATTGGAATAATTGTAAGACACAATAATTTTGCTTTTAACGAATGTATTTCTAACTTTGAATGCATAAACATTCCCCCAATCACAGTTAGATTATTCCATTATATAATCACGATTTCTTTACATTATATTATAAATTGCTTTTCCCCTATCATTCCCATTTCTTCCGAATCTTTTTATAATATCAGTATACCTTATTTGCTACGTTCTGGCAACTAGATAATCCTATTCTTGTAGTAGGCTTTATCTTTCATTTACACTGATTGATTCGACTGCCACACTTCCCCCTCGTACAATTTCCACACGATTTAGGAATAGATTTTGGAACAGCTCAATCATTTCATTGTTTTTCGCTTCTGTTTTTATACACTCAATCAATACATTCTTCTTATCATAATCCACAACATTTAAATGAAATACCTGTGCAATACGAAAAATCTCTTCCTTATCCTGAGTGGTGCAATTTGTAACCTTAATGTAAAGAATTTCTTTCATATGAATTGGAATATTGGTAAAATCAATTACCTTAATTACTTCCACACTACGATTTAACTGCTTTTTAATTTGTTCAAAGGTTCTATCATCGCTGGTTACAGATATGGTCATTCTTGACACAGTTTTATCTTGGGTTTCTCCCACTGTTAAGCTTTCTAAATTATATGATTTTCCAGAAAAAAGCCCCGCAATTTTGGCTAATACACCTACTTCATTCTCTACATATAGTGAAATCCATCTTTTTTTCATAATACTTTCCATTCTCCTTTTCTAACAATCCATAATCATATCGCTAAGTGGTTTGCCACCTGGTACCATTGGAGATACATTAATTGTTCTATCAATAATAAACTCAATTACTGTTGGACCTGTCTGATTATTTTTTGCCTGCATTAAGGCTGGTATAATATCCTCTTCTTTTTCTACACGAATTCCAGTTGCATCATAGCTTTGGGCTAACTTCACGAAGTCTGGAACATAAGGAGGACAACAGCTATCATTTTCTGTGCAATTACGCTGACAGCTTCTTCTATATCTTAAGCAAGTGCTTGAATAACGCTTATTAAAGAACATTTCCTGCCACTGACGAACATTTCCTAAATATCCATTATTTAAAATACAAATTACAATAGGAAGCTCTAATACTACTGCTGTAGCAAGCTCCTGAATATTCATTTGCACTCCACCATCTCCTGAAATAGAAACTACAGCCTTTTCCATATTACCAAGCTTTGCCCCTATCGCAGCTGGTAAACCATATCCCATCGTACCTAATCCACCAGAGGTTAATAATTGTTTCTTTTCATTTAACTCCAAAAACTGAGTGGTCCATAATTGGTTTTGTCCTACGTCAGTAGTAACAATCACAGAATCAAATTGGTCATTAATGGCTTTTACAATTTTTTCAGGAGTCAATCCTTCTTGTTTACTCATTGTAAGTGGATAGGTTGTCTTCCAATCCTCAATTCTAGCTAGCCAATCCTTCGTATCATATTCTTGGGCTACCTCTAAAATTTTACCAATTGCCATTTTGGCATCTGCTACAATTGGAATATCCACTACGATATTTTTTGAAATAGCTGCTGCATCAATATCAACATGAATAATAGTTGCATCTTTAGCAAATTCTTCAATTTTCCCTGTAATTCTGTCATTAAATCTTGTTCCAATTGAGAAAAGAACATCGCATTCACTAATTGCATGATTGGCTGCATAGCTTCCATGAATTCCAATATTTCCTATATATAATGGGTGATTGGTTGGTAATGCACCTTTTCCCATAATAGTAGTAACCACTGGCACTTTTGTAAGCTCAGCTAGCTGTTGCATTTCTTTATTTGCTCTAGCAATATTAACACCGCCACCTACTAAAAAGACTGGTTTTTTTGCCTTTTTTAAAACTGCCATTGCCTTTTTAATTTGTCCAATATGTACTGTTTCGTTTGGTTTATAGCCTCTTATATTTACTTCACTTGGATACTCATCGCTTCCTAAAGCAATTTGAATATCCTTTGGTAAATCTACCACTACTGGTCCTGGTTTTCCACTTCTTGCAATGTAAAATGCTTCTTTAATGATTCTTCCTAAATCCTCACGTTTTCTTACTGTAACAGCATATTTACAAATATTTCTTGTAATTCCTACTATATCCACTTCCTGAAATGCATCATTTCCAATTAAATGAGTAGGCACTTGTCCTGTAAAGCATACTAGAGGTACACTATCATAATTTGCTGTGGCAATTCCTGTTACTAGGTTTGTTGCTCCAGGACCACTGGTTACTAGACACACTCCTACCTTTCCTGTAGAACGCGCATATCCATCTGCAGCATGAATTAATGCTTGTTCATGTCTTGGAAGTACTACATCTATATCATTTTGCTCATATAATGCATCAAATAAATCAATGGCTTGCCCACCTGGATAACCAAATAAAGTAGTAACGCCTTCTTCCTTTAATGCTTTTACAAATAATTCCGTTCCTTTTATTTTCATATTATACGAAACCTCCATTTAAAACTTTACACTATTATTAAAATGATACCACGATAAATGTATAATAACAAGAGGGGCAAAACAAAAAGTTTCTGTCAAGTAATCATTGGCACGATTCTTACCCAGACGCTTTCTTCACGGTGATGGTTCCATTCCGGGGTCGCTCTCGCTTAGTTGCTCCTCGTAGCAGTACTAAATTCGTGCTTCGCACTCATTAAGTACTGACGGTCGCAAATATCCCTGCATGGAATCCATCATCCGCTTTCGAAAGCTGGTTGTTCTAGAATACTCACATATTTTTA
>JAFPBJ010000070.1 GCA_017390525.1 Lachnospiraceae bacterium
ATAAATATTTCCATAGAAAAAGGAGAATTTGTATCAGTAATGGGTACTTCTGGTTCAGGAAAAACCACACTTCTAAATGTAATTGGAGCAATGGATAGCATTACTTCTGGAGAGTACATATTTGAAGATATTCATGTAGAGAATCTTTCAAAAAGTCAATTAACTGCTTTTCGAAAGGAAAATATAGGCTTTGTATTTCAGCATTTTGCTCTTATGAATCATTATACGGTATTTGAGAATATAGAAATGCCTTTACTTATGAAACGAATGCCAAGAAAGGAAAGAAAAAAGCAAGTAAAAGAAGCCTTAAAAAAGGTTGGCATAGAAAAGCTTGCGAAAAAACTGCCCAATCAGTTATCAGGAGGACAGCAACAAAGATGTGCCATTGCAAGAGCAATTGTAGCAGGTAACTCCTTGATTCTTGCTGATGAGCCAACAGGAGCCTTAGATTCTAATACAACGAAGCATATTATGGAGCTACTAAAAAAGTTAAATGAAGAGGGAAAAACCATACTGATAGTTACCCATGATGAAAAGGTGGCAGAGTATACGAATCGGGTGATTCATATAATGGATGGTAAGGTGGTAGAGAAGATAGAAAAGTAGGTATTCCATTTTATTAGGTCTTGAAAAATATTGTATGTTTCTTTGGACAGAAAGAAATAAAAAATGATATAATATAAAAATCGACATATGTCTTTTGCCAAGTTCTTACTGAAGAAAAATCTAATTTTGTGTTGACTTCAACTGAATTTGCATATAATATATAGGTAGAAGTAGAAGCTTCTTCGGGGCGTTTGTCAGATGTGCCCGTCATAAAAAAACTGAAGAAATTGTGAGGGGTTCGTCAGATGTACCTGTCTAAAAAAAGCTGAAGATATTGAACTTTAAGGGAACTGAATAAGTTCCCTTTTTACATTCATAGACACTAAGGAGAAGTATGGAACCAATATTATGTTATATAAGGGAAATTTATTTTAAAAAACATAGTGATTTTAAGAAGGTTTTAGATCCAGGAGATACTAGTAAACAATCCAAGAGGACACATTTATGTGTAAAAGTTGAAATAGATAGTAATCAGTATTATATACCTCTTCGTAATAACCTTGGAGCTCCAGTTCGCAAATTTGGTAGAATAGGGCATTCTGTTCCTTCATCAAAAAGGGGAAATGCTGGTCTTGATTATCGTTATGCGATGATTATAAATGATAGCAAATACATTGAAACGCAGACTGAATTAAAAATTCCAAATTCGCAGTATAGGTGTATCAAAAACGATATGGATAGTATTGTAAAGGAATTTGAAACATATTTGAGGGGCTATATTAAGGCTGCTAAGAAAAAAAGAAATGAAAAGGAACCTTTGTATAGAGAATCAAGTTTAATTAACTTTATCGACTATTTTGACATTTAATTAAGTACATACGTATGCTGTAGTAGACTCTGATTTTAGAATTTATTGTTTGAGAATCAGAGTTTTTTGTTGTATTTGGACCATAGCTAGAACTAACAGACGGTATATGAGAGAGGCTAATATGTAGAATATTGGTCTTCTTTTTATTAAATATAACTACAAGTTATGAAAAAGAATGCAAATTTTCTAAAAGATTTTATTTCAGAAACTTGCTTGAAATAAACCCCAGAAATGTTATACTTAAACTAGCATATCAAAAGGAGGACAAGTTATTATGGGAAATAAGTATGCAGGAACAAAAACAGAAAAGAATCTATGGGAGGCATTTGCTGGAGAATCTCAAGCAAGAAACAAATATACCTACTTTGCATCTGTGGCAAAGAAGGCTGGATATGAGCAGATAGCAGAATTATTTTTAAAGACTGCTGAGAATGAGAAGGAACATGCAAAATTATGGTTTAAAGCCTTAGGAGAGTTAGGAACAACAGAAGAAAATCTTCTTCATGCAGCAGAAGGCGAAAATGCTGAGTGGACTGATATGTATGAAAGAATGGCAAAGGATGCAGAAGAAGAAGGCTTCCCAGAGCTTGCAGCACAATTTAGAGGTGTGGCAGCAATTGAGAAAGCACATGAAGAGCGTTATCGTGCATTACTTCATAACATTGAGGCTATGGAAGTATTTAAGAAAAGTGGCGTAACAATGTGGGAATGTAGAAACTGTGGACATATTGTAGTTGGCTTAGAGGCACCAGAGGTTTGCCCAGTTTGTAATCATCCACAGAGCTTCTTTGAAGTAAGAAAAGAAAATTACTAAAAGGGATTTATTTGAAAAGTAAGATAGGCAGGCTTTGAGCTTGCCTATTTTTGACAGTTCTTTTTTAACTTTATAATTGTGTTTTAACTATTTATATGTTAAAATGCAATTATAAAGTTAAAAGGTGAGACGAAATGGATTATTTAAATGAAGTATTCAATATAAAAGTAAAATATCAAGAATGGAAAGAAGAGGCAAAGCTTCCATACATGATTACTGATAGATATAGTCTTCGGATTGCGTTTTTGAATCAAAAAAAAGTGATTTTCGCCTATGTGAAAGGAGATGTGGAGCCAGCTTCTACAATAAAGAAACATTTTTTGCTGATTCATAAAGTAGCTTCTTTGCCTATTGTATTAATTCTTAATAAATGTAGTGCTAGGCAACGTAAAGCTTTGATTAAAGCAAGTATTCCATTTGTTGTAGAAAATAAACAGATTTTTCTACCTTTTATGGGAATGCTTTTACAAGAAAAATATGACTGTGATTGCAATACAGTTGTTTCACTTATGCCTTCATCACAGGTATTGCTTTTTTATTATATTTACAGTAAAAAAAAGGAACTACTTATGAGTGAAATTGTGGACGCACTAGGTTTTTCAGCAATGACAATTACTAGAGCGGTAAAACAATTAGAGGCAATTGGGCTTATTAATACTTATAAAAAAGGTGTTTTAAAAATTATTACATCTGAATATATGGGACGAGAGTTGTATGAAAAGGCTTCAGATTACCTTTGTTCTCCGATTCAAAAGAAAGGATATATTGAAAAATGTGATATTCCAAAGGGAATATGTAAAGCTGGATATTACGCACTTTCTGAATATTCTATGCTGAATCCACCTAAAATTCTTTCATATGCTACTGAAAAACTGAAAGATAAATCTATCCAACTAGAAGACAAGTTATCTGATTCTGAAATGCAACAGAGTATTGAAATATGGACATACGATCCTGATATTCTGGCAATGGATGGATGTGTTGATATACTCTCGCTTCATCAATCCTTAAAGGAGGATTTTGATGAGAGAGTTCAGGGAGAAATAAATGAAATTTTGGATAAATATTGGGAGGATTATTATGGTGAAAGGATTTGAAAGCTTTAGAGAATGGTTTGCAGGATTTGAGAATTGTTATACCATTATTGGAGGTACTGCCTGTGATTTAATCATGTCGGAAGTGGATATGGATTTTCGAGCTACAAAGGATATTGATTTAGTTTTGATTATAGAGGCATTGACTCCCGAATTTGGTAAGAGATTTTGGGAATATATTAGTCAAGCGGGGTATGAGCATAGAAATAAAAGTACTGGTGAACCACAATTTTATCGGTTTTCTAAGCCTACAAGCACATCATATCCAGCAATGATAGAGCTATTTTCAAGGAAGACAGATATAATTGTATTACCTCAAGATGCGGTGCTTACACCAATTCCTTTGGATGAAAATATTTCAAGTTTGTCTGCAATATTACTTGATGAAAACTATTATCAATTTTTAAAAGCAGGAAAATATACTTTGAATGGTGTGACAATTTTAGATGCACCTTATATCATTCCATTTAAGATGAAGGCATGGTTAGATTTGACTAATAGGAGATTGAAAGGAGAAAGAATAGACAGTAAAAATATTAAAAAGCACAAAAATGATATTTTTCGTTTATCTGAATTGCTTAGTCCCGCGACAAAAATTACAGCACCTAACTCTGTATTTCAAGACATTAAGCTATTTTTAGATTTAATAGTAAATGAAGACATAGATTTAAAACAGCTCGGCATTAGGAGAACAAAAGAAGAAATTCTTGCCCGTTTTAATCAGGTTTATATAAATCATGAATAAATTTGAGGATGAATTGCGAAAATCACTAGTTGGATTTCTACTCCTATTTTGGTACAATAAACTAAGATAAATATTTCAATCATTTAGAATTTACATAAAAGAAAGGAAATCATTATGAGCAACTACAAAATGAACACAAAATGCGTACAAGCAGGTTACACTCCAGGAAACGGAGAGCCTAGACAAATCCCTATCATTCAGTCTACTACATTTAAATATGACACCAGCGAGGATATGGGAAAGCTATTTGATTTAGAGGCAGAAGGATATTTTTATTCTAGATTACAAAATCCTACTAACGATTATGTAGCCGCAAAAATTGCTGAACTAGAAGGTGGAACAGCAGCTATGCTTACTTCTTCAGGACAGGCAGCTAACTTCTTTGCGTTATTTAATATTTGTGAAAGTGGAAGTCATATTGTGTCTTCTTCCTCTATTTACGGAGGAACCTTTAACCTAATCTCTGTTACTATGGCAAAAATGGGAATTGATGTTACCTTTGTATCACCAGATTGTACAGAAGAAGAGTTAAACGCAGCATTTCAGGACAACACAAGAGCAGTATTTGGAGAAACCATTGCCAATCCTGCCCTAACAGTACTAGATATTGAGAAATTTGCTAAGGCAGCTCATGAACATGGAGTACCTTTAATTGTAGATAATACCTTCCCAACTCCAGTGAATTGCCGCCCAATTGAATGGGGAGCTGATATTGTTACCCACTCTACTACCAAATACATGGATGGACATGGGGCAGCAGTAGGTGGTGCCATTGTAGATTCTGGTAACTTTGACTGGATGGCACATAAGGACAAATTCCCAGGACTATGTACAGTAGATGAAACCTATCATGGAGTGGTTTACGCAGAGAGATTTGGAAAAGAAGGAGCATTTATTACAAAATGTACTGCTCAATTAATGCGTGATCTTGGTTGTGTACAATCTCCACAAAGTGCATTTATGTTAAATCTTGGCTTAGAATCCTTACATGTTAGAATGCCAAGACATGTAGAAAATGCCCAAGCTGTTGCAGAATTCTTAGAGCAACATGAAAAGGTAGCCTATGTAAATTATTCTGGCTTGCCAAGTAACCAATACTATGAACGTGCGAAAAAATATATGCCAAATGGAGGCTGTGGTGTAGTTTCCTTTGAATTAAAGGGAGGAAGAAAAGCAGCAGAAGCATTTATGAAACAATTAAAATTAGCTGCTATTGAAACTCATGTAGCAGATGCAAGAACCTGTTGCTTAAATCCAGCAACCTCTACACATCGTCAAATGACAGAGGAACAGTTAATTGCAGCAGGAGTACCAGCAGGACTTGTGCGTATATCTTGTGGCTTAGAGGATAAAGAGGACTTAATTGCAGACTTAAAACAAGCATTAGAGGCAATTAACTAAAAACAAGAAAGGCTTTTCAGGCTTCGGTTTGAAGAGTCTTTTTTGCAAAATAAATGTTAAAAAGACATGTAACCTCTTGGAAAATCTATACAAAGGTGGTATAGTAGTAGAAGTGAAATTTTAAGAAAAAGAGGGAGTGTCTCATTTGAAAATCGTAGAGAGCTTGAAGCATTTATTTCATAGGAAAAAACATCTTACAACCTTTCAAATTATTATATTTGGATTTTTGCTTGTGATTTTAGCAGGAAGCTTGATGCTTATGCTTCCCTTTGCCACAAGAGATGGAAAAGGTGCTTCTTTTTTAGATGCCATTTTTACTGCAACCTCAGCTACCTGTGTAACAGGACTAGCAGTGCAGGATACGGCTACATATTGGTCTGGTTTTGGACAATTTATTATTTTACTTATGATACAAATCGGTGGAATGGGCGTTGTAACTATGGCAGTTGCCATTGCTGTAATTTCAGGAAAAAAGATTGGACTTATGCAAAGAAGTACCATGCAGGAAGCCATTGCAGCCCCTAATGTAGGTGGAATTGTAAGAATGACCAGCTTTATCATAAAAACCAGCTTCCTAATAGAAATCCTTGGAGCAGTTGCTATGTTTCCAGTGTTTTATCAGGAATTTGGAATTGGAAAAGGAATATGGTATTCCTTATTTCACTCTATATCTGCCTTTTGTAATGCAGGCTTTGACTTAATGGGAGTGAAGCAGCCTTCCTCCTCTCTCACCTTTTTTGAAAGCAATCCAGTGATTAATGTTGTAATTATTTTACTGATTTTGATTGGTGGAATTGGTTTTATGACGTGGGAGGATATTAGGGAAAATAAATTTCATATTAGAAAATATCGTATGCAGAGTAAAATTATCCTTTGTATGTCAGTAATTTTAATTGCAATGCCAACCATATTTTTCTTCTTTCATGAATTTTCCACTGAGAAGTGGGACCATTTGTCCTTGGGAGCAAAAATATGGGGCTCCTTATTTCAAGCGGTTACGCCAAGAACGGCTGGCTTTAATACAGTAGATTTGTCTCAGTTTAGCGAGGCAGGACAGATTTTTATGTTGATGCTTATGTTAATAGGTGGAGCGCCAGGCTCTACTGCTGGTGGTATTAAAATGACAACGGTAGCAGTGCTAATACTTACTACCTTC
>JAFPBJ010000071.1 GCA_017390525.1 Lachnospiraceae bacterium
GCTTAGGCGTTGAAAAAAACAGAGAATTTTACTTAGAGCCCGTACTTACATATCAAGTCATTTTACCAGAGGGAATCAGTGAAATTAGTATGCTTCCTAAGCTTATGAAGCTAGAGGAACAGGAGCCTATGCTGCGTGTACACTACGATGAGCTACATAAAGAGCTTAAAGTAGCAGTCATGGGACAGGTGCAATTAGAGGTGCTAAAAGGTATGATTGCAACGGAGTTTGGGATAGAGGTAGAGTTTGGAGCAGGAAATATTTTATATAAGGAAACCATTGCAAATGTAGTGGAGGGGGTAGGACATTTTGAACCTCTAAAACATTATGCAGAGGTACATCTTATCTTAGAGCCGATGCCTAAAGGAACAGGCTTGATTTTTGCTACGGATTGCAGTGAGGATATGTTAAATAAAAATTGGCAACGCTTGATTTTAACTCATTTAAAGGAAAAGCAACACCTTGGTACTGTAATTGGCGCCCCTATTACAGATATGAAGCTTACCTTAGTAGCAGGACGGGCGCATCAAAAGCATACAGAAGGAGGCGACTTTAGAGAAGCTACCTACCGAGCAGTACGAAATGGGCTAAAGCAGGCAGAGGGTAGAATTTTAGAGCCATTTTATGAATATCAGCTAACAGTGCCAGAAGCTATGATTGGAAAGGTAATGACAGATATGGAACAAATGTCTGGAACCTGTGAGCTTCTTGGGACAGAAAATGGAATGGGAAGCCTTAGCGGTGAGTGTCCAGTGGCTACTATGGGAGAATATCAGCAGGAAGTGCTTTCCTATACCAAGGGGCAAGGAAGTCTTAGCTTGCAGATGAAAGGCTACGGACCCTGTCATAACGAAGAGGAAATAAAAGAGAAATTTCACTATGATAGTGAGGCGGATGTAAACAATCCCACTGGTTCTATTTTCTGTAAGCAGGGGGCTGGCTATTATGTAAGCTGGGAGCAGGTAAAAGACCATATGCATATAGAAAGCCAGCTTACTCTTGCAGCGGAAACGAAAAATAGGGAGCAGGAGGCAATCAAGACCAGGAAACAATCCCTTGAGGATTCCATTGATTTAGAAGAAATTGATGCGATTCTATCTCGCACCTTTTATGCCAATCAGGGAAATAAAACAGGAAAGAAACGAAGGGGCGTAACCAGGCGGGCAGAGGATTATGTTGCCCCAGTAAAAGTGAGTGTAAAAAAGGAAAATAAACCGAAGTATCTTTTAGTGGATGGCTATAATGTTATTTTTGCTTGGGAGGAGCTTAAGAAGCTCGCCAAGGAAAGCTTAGATGGAGCCAGAGGAAGGCTACTAGATGTGCTTTGTGATTATCAGGGCATGACCAGCTGTCATTTAATTGCGGTGTTTGATGCCTACAAGGTGGATACAGGAGAGTCAAGAATTGAACAGCACCATAATATTCATGTGGTTTACACCAAAAAAGGGGAAACGGCAGATCAATATATAGAAAAGTTTGCCCATACCTACAAAAATAAGTACGACATTACTGTGGCAACCTCAGATCGTTTAGAGCAGCTTACTACAAGCGCTCAGGATGCACGTATTATTTCAGCAAGAGAGCTAAAGGAGCAGATTATGCTAGAAAAGGATAGGCTAAAGGAAACCTATCTAAGGGAAAGCAAAGAATCGGATGTTTCAGTAAAGGCCGCAATGGAAAAAATAACTGCAGAGCTAAGAGAAGTACTAAACAATCAGGAGTCATAAGCCGAAATATAAAACGAGATTATTCACGTTAGTGGCGGTTTGCAAGATTGGTCGTGAATAATTGAGGATATTAAGTAGGTTGTAAAAGGATTTACACTGAAAAAAGCACAAGGAGGAGTGGCTTATGAAAATTCAATCAAGTAACATTCAAATGCACTCTAATAGGACCTATTCGTCTTATGTGGAGAAAAAGCAAGCCTCTATGATAACCACTGATGAGCAGGCGGCTACCATAGAATTTTCTGAGGAATCCAAAAGCTTAGTAGAGCAAATGGAGGAAAAGAAAAAGGAGCTAAAAAAACAGGCAAAGGAGCAGCAACAACAAAATCTTGCCGACCTAATAGAGGAACAGGCAAGGGCACAAAGAACCAAGGAGCCCGCCGTAACGGAGCCAGAGGAAGATTACAAGATTAAGGTATTAAAGAAAATCTTAGAAATGCTTCGTAGGATGCAAAAGGGAGAGCGATATTGTAAAGAGGAATCCCTTAAGGAAGTAAAGGCAGAATTTAAGTCTTTACAGGCAACCCAAGCTAGAGGTGAAATTACCTTAAAGGGAGCTGGAGTGCCGATACAAAGTGGTAATGTGAAAGCTTCTACAGGCTGGACCAAAACTACTGTTACCTCAGCCTTTGTAAGTGAAGCAGAGCATACCGCCTATACCGCTTCAGGAGTGGCAAGAACGGCAGATGGAAGAGAGCTTTCCTTTGGCGTTACAGTAGAAATGTCTCGGGCATTTTGTGCAAAGTATGAAAGCTTTATTCAGGAGGATTATGTTTGCACCGATCCCCTTGTTATTAATCTTGACAGTAACGTACCCTCTGTTACAGACCAAAAGTTCCTATTTGACTTAGATTCTGATGGAAAAGAGGAGAAGATTTCCTTTGCTGGAAAAGGAAGCGGATTCCTAGCTCTCGATAAGAATCAAGATGGAAAAATAAACGACGGAAGTGAATTATTTGGTACCAAATCAGGCAACGGCTTTGCAGATTTAGCCCAGTATGATAAGGACAAAAATGGTTGGATTGATGAAAATGATGAAGTCTTTGAAAAGCTTAGAATTTGGACAAAGGACGAAGAGGGCAAGGATCACCTCATCACCTTAAAGGAAGCAGATGTAGGAGCCATTTATTTATCCTATAATGGAACAGAGTTCTCCCTAAAAAATGAGGAACATCAAACTAACGCAATTGTAAGAAACACAGGAATATACTTAAAAGAAAGTGGTGGCGTAAGCACCATACAGCATATAGATTTAACAACTTAACAAATATTTCAAGAAGGGAATTGCAGTTTTTTCATTGCATTTCCCTTTTCTTCTATTTATAATGGAAAGAAATAAAGAACGGGAGGCAATTATGGCTAAGAAAACAAGAGACCAAAGAAATTTACGATTTGAAACACTTCAATTACATGTAGGACAGGAAAATCCAGACCCAGTGACAGATGCAAGAGCAGTTCCAATTTATCAAAGCTCATCCTTTGTATTTCATAACTCACAGCATGCAGCAGACCGATTTGGACTAAAGGATGCTGGAAATATTTATGGAAGATTAACGAACCCAACCCAGGATGTGTTTGAGCAAAGAATGGCAGCTCTAGAAGGAGGCGTAGCAGCCCTTGCAGTTGCATCTGGGGCAGCAGCCATTACCTATACCATTGAGAATTTAGCTCAAAATGGGGACCACATTGTAGCTGCAAAAAATATTTATGGTGGAACCTATAATTTACTTGCCCACACTCTACCACAATATGGAATTACTACTACCTTTGTGGATCCTTTTAATTTTAATGAGGTAGAAGCAGCCATTGGTGACAACACGAAGGCAGTTTATATTGAAACCTTAGGAAATCCTCGCTCAGAGGTAGTAGATATTGAGAAGCTTGCTAAAATCGCTCATGACCATAAGATTCCATTAGTAGTGGATAACACCTTTGCAACTCCATATTTGGTACAACCAATCAAATACGGTGCAGATATTGTAGTTCACTCAGCAACCAAATTTATTGGTGGACATGGTACTACTATTGGTGGTGTCATTGTGGATAGCGGTAAATTTGATTGGGAAACTTCTGGAAAATTTGAAGCCTTAACAGCACCAAATCCAAGCTATCACGGAGTAAGCTTTACAAAGGCAGTAGGGCCAGCCGCTTTTGTCACTAAGATTAGAGCTATTTTACTAAGAGATACAGGAGCAACCATTTCACCCTTCCATTCCTTTATATTTTTACAAGGCTTAGAAACCCTTTCTCTAAGGGTAGAACGCCATGTGGAAAATGCCCTAAAGGTGGTAGAATTTTTAAAGAATCATCCACAGGTAGAAGCCGTTCATCACCCAGCAGTCACAGAGGATGAAAGCCAGAAAGAGCTTTACAAAAAATATCTCCCAAATGGAGGAGGCTCCATTTTCACCTTTGAAATTAAGGGAGATCAAAAGAAAGCTATGGAATTTATTGATAACCTAGAGCTATTTTCCTTACTTGCCAATGTAGCAGATGTAAAATCCCTTGTGATTCATCCAGCCACTACCACTCATAGTCAATGTAATGAAGAGGAATTGTTAGACCAAGGCATTAAGCCAAATACCATTCGTTTATCCATTGGAACAGAGCATATTGATGATATTATTGAGGATTTACAAGAAGCCTTTGATGCTGTAAAATAATAAGAGATAGCGACGAAAAGTGTGCATTGCACACTTTTTTGTTGTGAAAAAAATCTAGGTATCCATTTATAAAAAAGAGGCGATTGTATGAAAAAGAAGTTATTGTTAGGAATGCTTTTGTTGTTCTCTATGTGTTTCTTTACAGGCTGTGTGGAGGAAGGAAATGAGCAACCAAGTAGTGAGAGTACTACAATTACTACTAGTAGCTATAAAGAGGATACAGAGGAAGAGGATAGTGGGATAAGTCAGGATAGCTTTTCTGTGCAAAGTACCAAGGAGCCTAAGGATAATAGCCAAAAGGGCAAGCTCCTTGTTCATTATTTAGATGTAGGCCAGGGCGATTGTACCCTAATTCAATATGGAAGCCACGGTATGTTAATTGATGGTGGCAATGACGCTATGGGTACGAGAGTACAGCTTTATTTGCAAAAGCAAGGGATAGAAACGCTAGATTATGTCATTGGAACCCATAAGGATTCAGACCATATTGGTGGACTAGATGTGATTGTTTATAAGTTTGATTGTGATACGATTTTGTTTCCTGATTATAATAAAAATAATAAGCAATATGAGGAATTAAAGGGCGCCATGAAGGAAAAGGGCTATCAATTTACCACTCCAAGAGTAGGAGATACCTACCAGTTTGGACCTTCTACCTTTACCATATTATCCCCTAAAGGTGGAGATTATAAGGATTCTAATGATTATTCCATTGCCCTAAGACTTCAGTATGGAAATAACAGCTTTTTATTTACAGGAGATGCAGGAGAAGAGATAGAAGACGATATGATGGCTTCTGGGGAAGAGTTAGCTTCGGATGTATATAAGGTTGCCCATCATGGCAGTAAATATGCTAGCTCCCTTTCTTTTCTTAAAAGGGTTTCACCAACCTATGCTGTCATTAGCTGTGGCGAAAATAATTCCTATGGACATCCTAGTGGGAAAGTGCTAAATTATTTAAGGCAGCAAAAAGTAAAGGTATTTAGAACAGATGAGCAAGGAACCATTGTGGCTACCTCTGACGGAAAAAATATTACCTTTAACTGTAGTGAAAGTACAAGCTGGCAGGCTGGGGAACAAACCCAGGCCGAGAGCACAGAAAATAATAAAAATAATAAAGAAGAAACCAACTACTACATCCTAAATACCAATACGAAAAAGTATCATAAGGAAAGCTGTAGTAGTGTAAAGACCATAAAAGAGAACCACAAAAAGAAGGTAAAGCAAAGTAAGGATGCGTTAGAAAAACAAGGGTATACTCCTTGTAAACGATGTAATCCATAACACTATAATAGGAGAAAGGACACACCATATGAACATTCTTAAAACGAAACCAAAAAATGATGGGTTTTATATGCCAGCAGAGTTTGCTCCCCATGAAGGCTGCATTATGATTTGGCCAGAGCGAGGGGATTCATGGCAATACGGAGGCTTTGCAGCAAGAGAAGCCTTTGTAGAGGTGGCAACTGCCATTAGTAAATCGGAACAGGTTACCATGTGTGTGTCCTATGAGCAATATGACACGGCAAGAAGGATGCTTCCTTCTCAGGTTCGAGTAGTGGAAATGTCTAGCAACGATGCCTGGGCAAGAGACTATGCCCCTACCTTTTTGGTAAATCAAGAGGGAGTCTTAAGAGGGGTAGACTGGTATTTTAATGCTTGGGGCGGTCTTGTGGATGGACTTTATTTTCCTTGGGATAAGGACAATCAAATGGCGAAAAAATTATGTGATTTATACAATGTAGATGTGTATGATGCCAGTGATTTTGTACTAGAGGGTGGCTCCATTCATGTAGACGGAGAGGGCACCTGTATTGTTACAGAAGCCTGTTTATTAAGTGCAGGAAGAAATCCAGATTTATCTAAGGAAGAAATTGAAGAGAAGCTAAAGGATTATCTTGGGGTAGAAAAGGTGATTTGGCTTAAATCTGGAATTTATCAGGATGAAACCAATGAGCATGTGGATAATATTTGTGCCTTTGTGGCCCCGGGTGAGGTGGTGCTTGCTTGGTGTGAGGATGAAAATGATCCCCAATATGAGATGTCAAAGAACTGTTATGATATTTTAAGTAAGGAAACCGATGCCAAAGGAAGACCTTTTACCATTCATAAGCTTCCTCTTCCAACTCCTATCAAAATCACAGAGGAGGAATGTAAAGGGTTGTTGTATATGGATGGAGAGCCGACTAGAACGCCGGGAGAGAGACTTGCTGCGTCCTATATTAATTTTTATATTGCTAACAAATCAGTGGTAATGCCGGGCTTTGGGGATAAAATGGATGAGGTGGCAAAGAAGAAGCTAGAAGCACTGTTTCCAGATAGGGAAGTGGTGCAGATTCCAGCTAGAAATATTTTAATCGGTGGCGGCAACATTCACTGCATCACTCAACAGATTCCTAAGCTTCATAAATAAGTTTTCGGGGCGTTTCGCAAACGCCTACTAAGCTTCACAAATAAAAGGAGGTATAAAATTCATGAGAAATATAACAGTTGCAGCAATTCAAATGCAATGTGTAAAGGATAGTAAGAAAAATATTGAAACTGCTAAGAGGCTAGTCCTTGATGCTGCCAAGAAGGGGGCACAGGTAATTTTGCTTCCAGAGCTATTTGAAAACCTTTATTTTTGTCAGGAGAAAAATTATGACTCCTATCAGCTAGCTACTACCGTAGAGGAAAATGAAGCGATAAAGGTGTTTAAAGAGGTGGCAAAGGAAAATGAGGTGGTGCTTCCAATCAGCTTTTATGAAAAAGCAGGCAATACCTTTTATAACTCCATTGCAGTCATTGATGCAGATGGTAGTGTGCTAGGAGTATATCGAAAAACTCACATACCAGACGATCATTTTTATCAGGAAAAATTTTATTTTACTCCAGGAAATACAGGCTTTCAGGTATGGGATACGAGATATGGAAAAATTGGTATCGGAATTTGCTGGGATCAATGGTTTCCAGAAACTGCCCGCTGTCTTGCCTTAATGGGGGCAGAAGTGATTTTATACCCTACAGCCATTGGCTCTGAGCCTATTTTAGAATGTGACAGTATGCCTCATTGGCGTCGTGCTATGATGGGACATGCTGCTAGTAATATTGTGCCAGTTGTGGCAGCTAACCGCATTGGAACAGAAGAAATTATAGGTACAAAAGAAAATAATCATCAAAATTCTAAGCTGGATTTTTACGGTTCTTCCTTTATTACTGACGAAACGGGAGCAATCGTAGAGGAAGCAAATCGAAAGGATGAAGCAATCCTGCTACACGAATTTGATTTAGATGCTATAGATGAAATGAGAATGAGTTGGGGAATTTTTAGAGACAGAAGACCAGAATGCTATGACACCATTGTGAAATAGCACTGGAAAAGAAAGGATTTAAGAAAATGAACAAGTTAAAACCAAAGTTGTTTTCAGTAATGAAACAGTACACCAAGGAGCAATTTGTAAAGGATGTAATTGCAGGTATTATCGTAGCCATTATTGCATTACCACTTTCCATTGCCCTTGCCATTGCCTCAGGAGTTAACCCAGAACGAGGTCTTTATACTGCTATTATCGCAGGTTTTATTATTTCTTTCTTAGGAGGAAGTAGAGTACAAATCGGTGGACCAACTGCTGCCTTTGTAGTAATTATTTATGGAATTATTGAAAAATATGGAATGGATGGGTTGATTCTTGCCACCATTATGGCGGGAATTATTTTGGTGATTATGGGTTGCTTAAAATTTGGTAGCTTAATCAAATTTATCCCTTATACCATTACCACAGGCTTTACTGCAGGAATTGCAGTAGGAATTTTTGCAGGACAGATTAAGGATTTTATGGGCCTTCAGATGGGCGCTGTGCCTTCTGAATTTATTGAAAAAATTAAGGCTTATGCAGAGCATATTACCACAGTACAGCCTGTTACCCTAGCAATTGGTATGCTAGCACTATTAATCTTGATTTTCTGGCCAAAGCTAACAGACAAGATTCCAGGCTCCTTAATTGCCATTGTAGTTACTACCCTAGTAGTACAGCTTTGTAAATTAGATGTGAGCACCATTGGAAGCGTGTATGGAGAATTATCCTCAAGTCTTCCAAAGTTTTCACTTCCAAATGTAGATTTTAAAACAGTAAAAGAGCTACTTTCACCAGCCTTTACTATTGCCGTATTAGCAGGAATTGAATCCTTACTTTCTTGCGTGGTATCAGATGGTATGATTGGAAGTCAGCATCGTTCTAATATGGAATTAGTTGCCCAAGGTGTTGGAAATATTTTCTCAGGCTTATTTGGAGGAATTCCGGCAACAGGAGCCATTGCCCGTACTGCAGCTAACGTAAAAAATGGCGGACGTACTCCAATTGCAGGTATGGTACACGCTATTACCTTATTACTTATTTTAGTTATTTTAATGCCAACAGCAGCCTTAATTCCAATGTCAACACTAGCTGCAGTACTAATTATGGTAGCTTGGAATATGTGTGGAATTGGGGAATTTATCCGCTTAATTAAAACCTCACCAAAAAGTGATATTATCGTATTACTAACGACCTTCTTCCTAACTGTAATCTTCGACCTTGTAGTAGCTATTGAAATCGGTATGGTACTTGCTGCCGTATTATTTATGAAGAGAATGGCAGAGGTAACAGATATGAGTGGTTGGGTATATGAGGATGAAGAAAAAGAGGAAGACTTTAACGATCCTATGTCTATTCAGTTAAAATCCGTACCAAGAGATACTGTAGTATATGAAATCAATGGACCAATGTTCTTTGGGGCAGCAGATAAATTTATGGAAATTACCAAGGAAGAAATGCTAGCAACAAAACGTGGTAAAATTAGAAAAATTATTCTTAGAATGAGAAGTGTGCCTGCTATGGATGCCACTGCAATGCACACCCTACATAATGTATTTAACATTTGCAAAAAGAAAAAGATTACCCTTATTTTATCTCACGTACAAAAACAACCTTACAAGGTTATGGAAAAGGCTGGCTTTATTGATATGGTAGGTTCAGAAAATATTTGTAAAAATATTGACAAAGCCCTTGAAAGAGCAGCACAGATTAAAGCGTAAAATAAAATTGTATTTATCAAAAAAATCCGTTATACTAATGGCAAGACCGTTCGTGTAACGGATTTTTTAATCAATAGGAAAGTTCGTAAATACGGCTTTTCCTTTGAGGGGAAAAAGTGTTGATTGGGCAATAAAAAACAGATACTGAATATTCAGGAAAATATAATATATGATGAGGTGATACAAAGTATGGGCGTATATTTTAATCCAAGTAATGAAAGCTTTAAACGGGCAAGAAATAGTCAAATTTTTGTTGATAAAACAGGCTTGCTTGCATATCTAAATAAAAGATTATCCACAGAAGAAAACTGCATCGCATTAAGCCATGCCAGACGTTTTGGTAAATCCCATGCAGCAGGAATGATTGATGCTTATTATAGCCTTGGATGCGATTCCACTAAGCTTTTTGAAGATACTAAGATTGCTGAAAGTAGTGATTTTAAGAAGTATATGAATCAGTACAATGTGATTCATCTTGATATATCCTCATTTTGGGACTTTTATAAGGATAATATTGTGGAGAAGATTGTGGAATATATTTATAAAGATTTTAAAAAATCTTTTGGAGATGAGCTTGATTATCAGGACAATATCAGTTATGTGTTAATGGAAATTTATCA
>JAFPBJ010000072.1 GCA_017390525.1 Lachnospiraceae bacterium
GGTTCCTTCGAAGTCTTTAACAGGAGTCTTGGATAAACCGTCGTGACCTTTGTGATCTAAATGCTGATACAAAACCTGCTCTTTATCCGTGCATACAATGACATT
Organism: Lachnospiraceae bacterium; assembly: GCA_017390525.1. Taxonomy (GTDB): domain Bacteria; phylum Bacillota; class Clostridia; order Lachnospirales; family Lachnospiraceae; genus RGIG989. Next base: position 106 of record JAFPBJ010000072.1, read on the forward strand.
TTTTCGCTTGCCATTAATGTTGCTAACTGTGGCATCGGAATATAAAGCATTTGCATGAGTAAGAAGAGAAAAAATCTTTGCTCTTTCCGATGCTGTGGCGGTAGAGAATTCAGATGAAAGATTACAAATCGTTCCTGTTGAAATATTTACAACACCTTTTGTGATATCTGAAATGCATTGTTTGGTTTTTGCAATGGATACATTGTAATAATTGTTTAAAAGAAATGCCAATGCTTTAACAGAGGAACCGTAATTAACATCATTAACTATACCGGCAGGGAAAGGAGCATGACATCTGGCTCCAGTCTTGCGATTACGATATTCATCTGTGATATAGTCGGTTACATTCACAGATATGGAGATATCGATAAGTTGTTTGGTAATCTTTTTTCCTGTAGGATATAAATTTGGATTAGAAATAAATGCATCTGGAGCAGGGATAACAACAGGTTCCTTAGTGGCAGGAAGCTTAGATGCAGAATGAGGCTTGTGACCCTTTTGGGCGCCAGGTTTTCTGCCCGATGGTTTTCGACTGTTAGAAACCTTTTTGCGAAATGGAAGAGCAGATGAAGGAAGAGAGGAATTCTCAAAGTTGGTATTCAGCTTCTTCTGGAGCTTGGCGTTTGTACCATTAAGCATGGCAACTTCAGCTTCGGCTTTTTCGGCACGTTGTCTTAGAAGTTTGTTTTCTTCGAGTGCATTTTCCAACTGTTCCTTGAGGCTAAGGTTTTCGAGTTCAAGGTCAAATTTGAGAGATTCCATAAGCTTCCAATGAGCTCGGTCTTCCTCATGGCGACGGTTCTCTGTTTTGTTAACCTGTTCAAGATGACGGATACGACGCTCTAAAGTTTCTTTTTCTTCCACAGGAAATAGACCAGTGGTTTGCTTTTCAAGGCGAGTTACTTTGGCGCGTAAAGATATAAGTTCTCGGCGTTGTAGCTCATGAGCCTGTTGCAAAGTCATCACTGATCCTCCTTGGAAATGTAAGTAATAAGAAACTAATTGGAAGCCTGAATGCGCTCGATTTCTTTCTTGAAAGCAGAAATCTGAAGCTTTAACTGACGATTTTCGTCTTCTAATTCCTGAATACGTTTGTCCTTGTCAACCTCGGGAGAAATAGCATTAGGTTTGGACTTGGCACCTTTATTCCTTCCATCTGTGGGAATCATTTCACCGGTGTCAGGGTCGATTTTACCGATAAGAGTTCTTTTGGCTCTAGAGCATTTTTTCTCTTTGTCATAGTAAGATTTAGAGTCATAAACATAGGTGATACCGGATCTTTTATCGAATTGTTTAATGATAGCCAATGAAAACACCTCCTCTATGGTTATGAGTTTATTATAACACATAACGCTATAAAATGCAACAAAAAAATAGCAAAAAAGCGCTATTTTTCAAGGATTTCAAGGTGATTTTATAAAGAAAATATGGTTACGAGATAGGGCTTTTGGCTAAGGGCTGAACAGTAACGAAAACGAAATAGGGGCATTGTAAGACCTTTTTATTGGACATTACAAGAAGTAAAATATAAATAAGAAAATAAAAATGATTTTTGCGTTTTAGTAATAAGGAGGAGATTATTATGGATTGGATGGATTTTAACAGGGACGGAGAAGTAGATGCTACAGAAGCATATTTTGGAGCAGAGATGCTTTGTGGTAGTAGAGAGGAGCATGAAGCTCTTTTCGGAGATGCAGGTGATTTTGGGGATATAGTCATGGAGGATGAATTAGAAATGGCGGGACTTGATTATAATGAATTGGAATTTATGGAGGAGGATGAAAGAAGAGAGGCATTAGAGGATGCTGGATTAGACCCGGATGATTATGATTTTTAGGATGAGATAAGGTAGGGAAAAGCCCTACCTTGTTTTGTTTTTTGCTAGAGATATGGGGATAATTAAGATGAAACCATAGGTCATAGTAAATTTTTGCAAGTAGAAAAAATTTCTTTTACGAAACATTTTACAAATGATATAATTTCCTTAATAGATTTTTATAGAGGAAAAAAATACTAGGAAGGTAATACTATGGCAAAGGGAACCAATCAAAAGCTAAAGCTAATTTATCTTATGAAGATTTTACTTGAAAAAACAGATGAGGAGCATGGACTCACTCGTGAGGAGTTGATAAAGGAATTAAGTCTATATGATATCTCAGCAGAAAGAAAAAGCATTTATTCTGATTTAGAAGCTCTGAAACTATATGGGCTAGACATTATTAGTGAACAAAAAAATCGCACCGTTTATTATTACATTGGATCAAGGGAATTTGAAATTGCAGAGCTGAAATTATTAGTAGACGCAGTGCAATCCTCTAAGTTTATTACAGAAAAAAAGTCAAGACAGCTCATTAAAAAGCTAGAGAGCTTTGCCAGCAAGTCTCAGGCTAAGGAGCTTCATAGAAATGTTTATGTTCAAGGTCGAATTAAGACCATGAATGAAAGCATTTACTACAATGTGGATAAAATTCATCAGGCTATGGGGAAAAATGTACAGATTAAGTTCCATTATTTTCAATGGAATGTAAAAAAAGAACCAGAGCTTCGACACAATGGGGATTTTTATCAGATTTCTCCTTGGCAGCTTCTTTGGGACAATGAAAATTATTATTTGGTGGGATATGACAAACAGGCAGGCAAAATGAAGCATTTTCGGGTTGATAAAATGCTTAGAATTAGCCTGCTTGAGCTAGAAAGAGAAGGCAAGGAAGTCTTTGATGAAAAGGGGATGGCTGAGTATGCTAAGAAACGCTTTGGAATGTATGATGGTCAGGAGCAAACCGTTAAGCTACAATGTAACAATGCTTTGGTAGGAGTGATGATTGACCGATTTGGTAAGGACATTATGCTTAGACCAGTGGATGAAGACCATTTTGAAGTAAATGTAGAGGTGGCTATTAGCAGGCAATTTCTTGGGTGGATTTTTGCTCTAGGAGAAGGGGTAAAAATAGTAGGACCAGATGCAGTGGTAGAGAAAATGAATCAAGAAATAGAGCGATTAATTGCACAGTATAGATCGTAGTATTCTGTAAGGAAAAATAAAAACCCTCTACCCTCTTTCCAAAAAACGTGGTATGATAGGAAATAGCACACGTTGTTTGAAGCAACAAGAAAGACGGAGGATTAACAATGGCAGGTTCAATTTTTGGAAAAATATTTCGTATTTCAACATGGGGAGAATCTCATGGAAAGGGGATTGGTGTGGTAATTGATGGCTGTCCAGCAGGGCTTCCATTAAAAGAAGAGGACATTCAGGTATATTTAAATAGAAGAAAACCAGGACAATCCAAGTATTCTACCCCTAGAAAAGAGGAGGATGCAGTAGAGATTTTATCTGGAGTTTTTGAAGGAAAAACTACAGGAACTCCTATTTCTATGGTGGTATTTAATCATACCCAGCGTTCCTCTGATTACGGAGAGATTGCCAACTATTATCGTCCAGGACATGCAGATTTTACCTTTGATGCTAAATATGGTTTTAGGGATTATCGTGGTGGCGGTCGTTCCTCTGGTCGTGAAACAACTGCGAGAGTAGCAGCAGGAGCAGTGGCAGCTATTATTTTAAAGGAGCTTGGAATTACCTTTACTACATATAGTAAATCCATTGGTCCAGTAGAAATTGACTACAACAATTTTGATAAAAATGAAATTAATCAAAACTCCTTTTATATGCCAGATAAGGTAGCTGCAGAGCAGGCAGGAGAATATGTATCTTCTATGATGAAGCAGCTAGATTCTGTGGGTGGCGTAGTAGAGTGCGTGGTAAGCAGTATGCCAAAAGGAATAGGTGAAACGGTGTTTGATAAGGTGGATGCCAACCTTGCCAAAGCAATTTTATCCATTGGAGCAGTAAAGGGCTTTGAAATGGGAGACGGCTTTTTGGTAGCAAAGGAAAATGGCTCTTATCATAACGACGCCTTCTATTATGATGACAATCATCAGGTGAAAAAGGAAACCAATCATGCAGGTGGTGTATTAGGTGGAATGACCGATGGTTCTGATATCGTTTTTCGTGCTGCCTTTAAGCCAACACCTTCCATTGCCAGCAATCAGCATACCATAAATAAAATGGGAGAGAATATAGAGGTATCTGTAAGAGGACGTCACGACCCTATTATTGTGCCAAGAGCGGTGGTAGTAGTAGAATCCATGGCGGCTATAACCTTACTTGATTTATTGCTAGAAAATATGACAGCTACCCTTGATGGAATCAAAGGCTTTTATAAAAATTAAAGTTTTCTAAAGTCCTTGTGATTACAAAAAGGAAATGTTAAGATAGAACTGCGAGCAATTCGTAGGTATCGACCTACAACAACTCATTACGAAACGAGGAAAAGAATGTATCAAATAATCAATCAAGATGGAAATGCAAAACGAGGTCGTTTAGAGACAGTACATGGTGTCATTGAAACGCCTGTTTTTATGAATGTAGGTACCATAGCAGCCATCAAAGGAGCAGTAGCTACTACGGATCTAAAAGAGATTCGTACACAGGTGGAGCTTTCTAATACCTATCATTTGCATGTAAGACCAGGAGATCAAGTGGTAAAGAAGCTAGGTGGACTTCATAAGTTTATGAATTGGGACAGACCAATTCTAACGGATTCCGGTGGCTTTCAGGTATTTTCTCTAGCTGGTCTTAGAAAAATAAAAGAAGAGGGTGTATACTTTCAGTCCCATATAGATGGTCGCAAAATTTTTATGGGACCAGAGGAAAGTATGCAGATTCAATCTAATTTAGCCTCTACCATTGCTATGGCATTTGATGAATGTCCACCTCACCCAGCTACTAGAAAATATATGCAGGATTCTGTAGATAGAACCACTAGATGGCTGAAACGATGTAAGGTGGAAATGGATCGGTTAAATAAGGAGCCAGACACCATTAATAAGCAACAGCTATTGTTTGGAATTAATCAAGGTGGTACCTTTGAGGATATTCGTATTGAACATGCGAAGGTAATTAGTGAAATGGATTTAGATGGCTATGCTTTAGGTGGACTTGCAGTAGGAGAGTCTCATGAGGAAATGTATCGTATCTTAGATGAGACGGTACCATATTTACCAAAGAATAAGCCTACTTATTTAATGGGAGTGGGAACCCCTGCTAATATATTAGAGGCAGTAGATAGAGGAGTAGACTTTTTTGATTGTGTTTATCCAAGTAGAAATGGTCGACATGGACATGTGTATACCAATCATGGTAAGCTAAACCTATTTAATGCCAAGTATGAGCTTGATGACACGCCAATTGAGGAAGGCTGTGGCTGTCCAGCGTGTAAAAATTATACGAAGGCATATATTAGACATTTATTAAAGGCAAAGGAAATGTTGGGAATGAGACTTTGTGTCCTTCACAATTTATATTTTTATAATGAAATGATGGAAGAAATTAGAGCTGCCATTGAAGAAAATCGTTATCAGGAATATAAAAAGGATAAACTAAATAAAGTAACAGGCAATGTATAAGGTCTTGTATCTTAGTAATACTTACTAGGATTTAGAAATAAAAAAAGAAATGGAGAAATAGTATGAATCAAGTATTATCTATGTTTTTAACAGAAGGAGCAGCAGCGACTCCACAGCAACCAGGCTTAGAATGGATGATTATTTATGTTGTAGTAATTGGTGCAATTTTATACTTTATGATGATCCGTCCACAAAAGAAACAACAAAAGAAAATGGAAGAGCTTCAAGCAAGTCTAGAACCAGGAGATAGCGTATTAACGACCAGTGGCTTTTACGGAGTGGTTCTTGATGTAAATGACGATGTAGTCATTGTTGAATTTGGAAATAACAAAAACTGTAGAATTCCAATGAAAAAAGAAGCAATTCACGAAGTAGAAAAAGCAAATCCACAAACAGAAGAGTAACAAAAAAAACAAAAAAGGTTCGTTTGAACCTTTTTTATTTTTGAGAAAAATTAGAATTTACGTCCAACGCTACTTCCGAAAGAGGAGCTACCGCCACCGCCGCTTCTTCCACTACTGCCTGTGCTACCGCCAGCAGAAATAGTACGGGAGGTACGAATGGTATTGATATAATTATCCTTTTCCTCTACTAAATCGTATTGGTCTGCATCTAAATATGTATTTGCATTTACATCCGTATTCACGTTTGGCTTAAATAATAGCATGAGTAAAATAATTCCGGCGCCAACTAGTGAAACAGGTAGTACAATTAGGATTTTTCCTAGAGCAGAGGCTGGATTTAAGGTTTTGTCTGTTTCATCTAGCATGACATCAAAAGCATCATAGTAGTCACCGCTTGCTAAATCATCGTGAGAGGCTTCTAAAATACTATCTCTTGCATTTCCCATACTTTGATTTGCTTTTCCGAAGGTAGATGCCACTGGTACTCGGTTATACATATCAATCATATATAATACGCCAGTACCTTTGCTATCCTCATATCCAAAATCGTGAGTATAATAAAAGTTTCTGGTGTAATCAACGGGACTGTTAACATTTTCATCATTTACAGTAACTAATACAATGTCTAAACTTCGTTTCTTTGCAAGCTCTTTTGCTTTTTTCTCTAATGCTTTTTCCTCAGAATCTGACAAAATATCAGCATCATCAAATACACGTTGCTCTGTTACGATTAAATTTTTATTATTTCTGACAGAGGAAACGGGTTCCTGAGGCGATGACGTTAGTTTAATGAGAGCAGGAATTGTAAGTAAAAGTAACACACCATAAATCACGCTCATTGTAATACGAAAGGATTTCATTTAAAATACACCTCCCCAAGATAAATAAAGGGCTAGCAAGCTACCACCCCAGAACACTGCTAGGAACAAAAATAGAAAGACAATAAAAATCTTTGAAGCAGATTTTGGCGGCTTACCAATGATTTTTCCTGTTTGCCCATTCATAGAGAATATGTAATCAATGCCTTTATAACGATAAGCGTAGCGCCACACAGGTAAAAAGGCATAAGTGGCTTTTGTCATTTTTGCGTCTGTATCTGCCGAGGTGACATTGATAGAATCATAGTCCCTCATGGTGTTTCTTGTAATGGACTCTGCATAGCCCTTTGCTCTTGGAACAACCCTTGCAATCATATCCTCTGCTGTGAAGTTATATTTTTCTGCGGAATAACCAGAAAAATATGCCATATCAAAGTCCTCTAAATCAAGATAATAAAAGGGCTCAAGAGCATCCATAATGTTGTCCTCCATTTTTTCAGAAGCATCTGCAGGGATTTTCTCGTAGGAGGCAACTGTTTCGCGATATACCTCATAATAGGAGGTTTCAGTGTATTCCTTATCTCCTTGAATATAGGTTCTTACCTTGCTACATTTCGCATTCATAGAACAATGAGTATCGAAGTCATAAAGCCAAAAGGGAACATAAATTCCTGATAATTTTTTTAGGCTATTTTGGCTTAAGAAGTCACTTGGCGTAAACAATCCATTTCGACACCAGTGCTTTAGCTTTTCTAAGGTAGCCGCCTTATTAAACTTAAAAGGGATAATTAAATCAGGAGCATTTTCCTCACTAAGTCGGTCGTTAATAATTGTAGGAGAGCCACAGTAAGAACAGGTAGTAGCGGCTGTATAGTCATCAGTTATTAATTCAGCACCACAGCTAGGACAGCGATAGGAGGTAATGTTAAATTCTTCTGTTTTATTTTCCTCCGCTCGCAAATCTGAAATATCATATTCGTCAGCTGCCATACTTGTTTGACAATGGCTACATTCTAGTAGCTGTTTCTGGGCGTTATAGGTCATAACGCCACCACAGGTAGGACATTTATAAATTAGTACCATAGTTTCAATTCTTCCTTTCATAATATAATTTTAAATCCGCTAATAGATCTGGACTTAAAAATAATCCCCCTCGTCCAGAGCCTATTTCAATATCAGGTTTATTTGCACCGTGAAAATCAGAGCCACCTGAGTACACTAAGCCGTGGGAAAGAGCAATATCCTTAAGCCTACTGCTTTCTAATGCGTGATTAGAGGAATGGTGCACCTCAATTCCGTCTAGTCCTTTATCCTTATAGGTAGCAACAAAGGCTTCGATTTCCTGATAGCTTAAGTGAGACAAAAGTGGATGGGCTAAAAATGCAATTCCTCCTGCATTATGAATCACTGATAGGGCATATTCAGGAGTGATTTTTTCTCTCTTAATATAATAAGGGCAAGAATCTCCCACATAGGTTCGAAAGGCTTGGTCTTTGGTTTTTACTATGCCAAGCTCCATTAAGCATCTAGCAAAATGTGCTCTTGTAATCACTGTATTAGGATTACCCTTTTGAAGCATTGCTAGCGTAATGGGAATATTGTCTTCGCTAAACCGTTTTATCATTTCTAGATTTCTTTTTTCTCGATTTTTTTTCAGTGTATCTAAAGCCTCTAACAAAGCTTCGTCTTCATAAGATAAGAAGAAACCTAAAATATGCAGTTCGTGATTTTGGTATGAGCAAGATAATTCAATGCCAGGAATTACCTCTACATTTTTTTCTTTTCCACGAAGAAGCGCCTCGCCTACACCAGCTACCGTATCGTGGTCTGTTAAGGCAAAGGCAGTCACTTCCTTAGAAGCTGCATAATCCACTAATTCAGTAGGTGAAAAAGTACCATCTGAGGCAGTGGAGTGTACATGTAAATCAATGCATTTCATTGGAACAACCTCCTTCTTAAATGATATGGGGAATCTATAGCTTACCCCAAAACATACGCTTTTATTTTACCAAAAAAAAGAATTTATGTCTATGAAAAGGAGGAAGGAATCAGTCATAAAATACATAGGATACATCATAAATTAGATTAGAGGATACTTTCCTTAAAACAGTATGAGAAAGGAGAAAAGAAAATGATACAAAAAAAAGCAGTGGAAGTGATGAAGGCGCTGATTAGCTCCTACCTAGTAACAGGAATTATGTTAGCAATCGTAGCAGTAGCAGTGTTAAAATTCGATATGGGAGAAAGTATGGTGAATATTTCTATTATATTTACATATATTTTTTCCACTGTACTTGGAGGGCTCATTGTAGGAAAAAGAGTAAAGGAAAAGAAATTCTTTTGGGGAGCTACTCTAGGAATATCCTATGTAGTCGTGATTGTAATAGCCTCCCTATTGGTAAATAAAAGTGTAGATTTAGCTTCGGTGAATGCTGCCACTATGTGCTTTATGTGTTTAGGCGGGGGAATGCTTGGGGGAATGATAGCGTAAGAAGGTTGACAAAGGATAAAGTTCTTTTGTAGTATTATGACAAAGGTTATGAAAATACTAAAGGGAAGAAAGAAAATGAAACGTAATTATCAAAAGGAATTAGAACAAATATTAGAAAAAGAAGAAAAAGGGAAACGGTTACTTCTTCATAGCTGTTGCGCCCCTTGCAGTAGCTATGTATTAGAATATTTATCCCAGTATTTTGAAATTTTAGTGTATTACTATAATCCTAATATTTATCCCAAGGAGGAATATGAATATCGGGTAGAGGAACAAAAAAATTTCATTCAAAAATTAAATACTGTATATCCTGTTACCTTTATGGAGGGAGAATATGACCCACAGGAATTTTATCAGGCAGTAAAAGGCTTTGAGGATAACAAGGAGGGAGAACAAAGATGCTATTTATGCTATGAGCTTCGTCTAAAAAAAGCCTATGAGGTGGCAAAGGAGCAAAATTGTGATTATTTTACCACAACACTATCCATTAGCCCTTATAAAAATGCTCAGTGGTTAAATGAGATTGGGGAAGCTCTAGGACCATTTAAAGAAACGTCTTCTTATTTAGTAGCGGATTTTAAAAAGAAAAATGGATATAAGCGTTCCATTGAATTATCAAAGGAATATGGCTTATATCGCCAAAATTATTGTGGTTGTATTTTTTCAAAAAAAGAAGCAGAAGCCAAGGAAAAAGAATAGGAAAAAATAAGGATATTATCTCTCTGGATTTTTTTTGGAAAGCTCTTGTATTTAGGTTGATTTTGTGTTAAAATCTTATAGATTTGGGAACAAGAGAACTCCGTTTAAAGTTGGATAGTATCTTTTTTTTTGAGAAAAAATAGAAAGGAACAGGTGGCGGAATGAAAGCTTTTCTGATACTCGAAGATGGAAATGTATTTGAAGGAGAGAGTATAGGCTCTAGCAAAACAATAGTAAGTGAGATTGTATTTAATACCTCAATGACAGGATATTTGGAGGTACTTACAGATCCTTCCTATGCTGGACAAGCCGTTGTAATGACTTATCCATTAATTGGTAACTATGGAATTTGCTATGAAGATATGGAAGCAGCTAAGCCGGTTCAAAAAGGCTTCATTGTAAGAGAAATATCGAGACGTGCAAGTAACTTTAGAAATGAAGCTACAATTGAGGAATTCCTAATTAAATATGATATTACAGGAATTCAAGGAATTGATACCAGAGCCCTAACCAAGATTTTAAGGGAAAAGGGTACTATGAATGGTATGATTACCACAGATGAGAATTATGTATTAGAAGAAGTATTAGAAGAGATTAGAAAATACAAGGTAGTAGATGCAGTAAAATCTGTAACTTGTACAGAGAAGAGATTCTATGAAGGACAAGGAAAAAAGGTTGCATTATTAGACCTTGGAACCAAGTATAATATTGAAAAGAATCTAGTAAAAAGAGGATGCCAGGTTACAGTTTATCCAGCTTTTACAAAGGCAGAGGAGATTTTAGCGGACAATCCAGATGGAATTATGTTATCTAATGGCCCTGGAGATCCAAAGGAATGTGTAGAAATTATTGAACAAATTAAGATTTTATTTGACTCTAACGTACCTATTTTTGCAATTTGCTTAGGACATCAATTACTTGCCCTTGCAACAGGAGCAGATACAGAGAAAATGAAATATGGTCACAGAGGTGGAAATCACCCTGTAAAGGATTTAGAAACAGGACATGTTTACATTTCTTCACAAAATCATGGATATGTAGTAAAAGAAGACAGTATCAATAAAGACATTGCAAAGCCTGGCTTTATTAATGTAAACGATAAGACCATCGAAGGCTTACGTTACCATAACAAACCTGTATTTACAGTACAATTTCACCCTGAGGCATGCCCAGGACCAAGAGATTCAGAATTTTTATTTGATGAATTTATTAAAATGATGGAGGTAGGAAAATAATGCCAAAGAATAACAGTATTAAAAAAGTTTTAGTAGTGGGTTCTGGTCCGATTGTAATTGGACAGGCAGCAGAATTTGATTATGCAGGAACACAGGCTTGTCGTTCTTTAAAAGAAGAAGGCGTAGAAGTTGTTCTTGTAAACTCCAATCCTGCAACTATTATGACTGACAAGGATATTGCAGATAAAGTATACATTGAACCACTTACCTCAGATGTTGTGAAAAAAATCATGTTAAAAGAAAAGCCTGACAGTATTCTTCCAACACTAGGTGGACAGGCCGCTCTTAACATTGCTATGGAATTAGAAGAGTCTGGATTTTTAAAGGAAAACGGAATTAAATTAATCGGTACCTCTTCTCAAACCATTAAAAAAGCAGAAGATAGAGAAGAATTTAAAAAGACCATGGAAAAGATTGGTGAGCCTTGTGCCCCAAGTGAAGTTGTAACTGATATTGAAGCAGGTCTTAAGTTTGTAGAAAAAATCGGTTATCCAGTGGTACTTCGTCCAGCGTATACGTTAGGTGGTAGCGGTGGTGGAATCGCCCACAATGAAGAAGAATTTATTGATATTTTATCTAACGGACTTAGACTTAGCCGTGTAGGACAGGTATTAGTAGAAAGATGTATCGCAGGCTGGAAGGAAATCGAATACGAAGTAATGCGTGATGCTAATGGTACTTGTATTACCGTTTGTAACATGGAAAACTTAGATCCAGTAGGTGTTCATACAGGAGATAGTATTGTAGTAGCACCTTCTCAAACATTAAGTGACAAAGAGTATCAAATGCTACGTTCTTCTGCCCTTAACATTATTTCTGAGTTAAATATTACGGGTGGATGTAATGTACAATACGCTCTTAATCCTAATAGCTTTGAATACTGCGTTATTGAGGTAAATCCTCGTGTAAGCCGTTCTTCTGCCTTGGCTTCTAAGGCAACTGGATATCCAATTGCTAAGGTAACAGCAAAGATTGCGTTAGGATATGACTTAGATGAAATTCAAAATGCAATTACTGGAAAAACCTACGCAAGCTTTGAGCCAACCCTTGATTATTGCGTTGTAAAGATTCCAAGATTACCATTTGATAAATTTATTCAAGCAAAGAGAACTCTTACTACACAAATGAAAGCAACTGGTGAGGTAATGAGTATTGCTACTAGCTTCGAGGGTGCTTTAATGAAAGCACTTCGTTCTCTAGAGCAACATATTGACAGCTTAATTCACGGTGATTATAGTCAGGTATCTACAGAATTAGTTCGTGAAGCCTTACATCGTGTAGATGATAGAAGAATTTTCGTAGTTGCAGAAGCAATTAGAAGAGGAATTTCCTTAGAGGAAATTAATGAAATTACTAAGATTGATATTTGGTTCCTAGATAAGATTGCTATTTTAGTAGAGGCAGAAAAAGAATTAAAACAAAAAGAGCTTGATAAAGAGCTTTTATTAAAAGCAAAACGCTTAGAATTCCCAGATGCTGTCATTGGTAAATTAGTAGGAAAAACAGAAGAGGAAGTAAAAGCCTTAAGAAATGAGTGGAATATTAAGCCTGCATATCGTATGGTTGATACTTGTGCAGCTGAGTTTGAGGCAGCTACTCCTTACTACTATTCTTCTTATGACTGTGTCAATGAAGTAAATGCACCAAAAACGAAAAAACGTATTATGGTATTAGGTTCAGGACCAATTAGAATCGGTCAAGGTATTGAATTCGATTATTGTTCTGTACACAGTGTTTGGGCACTAAAAAAAGCTGGTTATGAAACAATTATTGTAAATAATAACCCAGAAACAGTTTCTACTGACTTCGATATTGCAGATAAGCTTTATTTTGAGCCACTGACTGCAGAGGATGTAGAAAACATTGTAAATTTAGAACAACCAGATGGTGCAGTAGTACAGTTTGGTGGACAAACAGCCATTAAGCTTACAGAAGCACTACTAAAAATGGGTGTAAAAATTCTTGGAACCAGTGCAGAAAATGTAGATGCAGCAGAGGATAGAGAACGCTTTGATGAAATCCTAGAAGAATGTTGTATTCCAAGACCAAAGGGAACAACCGTATTTACACAAGAGGAAGCCTTAAAGGCAGCCCATGAATTAGGATATCCAGTATTAGTAAGACCTTCTTATGTATTAGGTGGTCAGGGAATGCAAATTGCTATTTCTGATAGTGATATTATTGAGTTTATGGAAATTATTAACCGTACCGTACAAGAACATCCAATTTTGGTAGATAAGTACTTAATGGGTAAGGAAGTAGAAGTAGACGCAGTATGTGATGGCGAAGATATTATTATTCCAGGTATTATGGAGCATGTGGAACGAGCTGGTATCCACTCTGGAGATAGTATTTCTGTATATCCTTCTCTTAATATTTCACCTAAGATTAAGAGAGTTATTGAAGATTATACTCGTAAGCTTGCAAAATCCTTACATGTAATTGGATTAATCAATATTCAATTTATTGTATATGAGGATGAGGTTTATGTAATCGAGGTAAACCCAAGATCAAGCCGTACTGTTCCTTATATTAGTAAAGTAACAGGAATCCCAATTGTAGACTTAGCGTCTAGAGTAATTGTGGGAGAAAAGATTAAGGATATGGGCTATACACCAGGACTTCAACCAGAGTCTCAATACTATGCAATTAAAATGCCAGTCTTCTCCTTTGAGAAGCTAAGAGGTGCTGAGATTAGCCTTGGACCAGAAATGAAGTCTACAGGAGAATGCTTAGGTATTTCTAAGGACTTCCATGAAGCATTATATAAAGCCTTCTTAGGTTCAGGAGTTGACCTACCAAAGCATAAGAAAATGATTATTACTGTAAAGGATTCTGATAAGCTAGAAGCAGTTGAGATTGGAAAGAGATTCCAAGCCTTAGGATATGAAATTTTTGCTACTAGAAGTACTTGTAGAATCTTAAATGAAAATGGTGTAACTGCAAAACACATTAACAAAATTGAAGAATCATCACCAAACCTAATGGATTTAATTCTAAGTCATGAAATTGATTTAGTTATTGATACTCCATCTCAAGGTGTAGATAAGAGTAGAGATGGTTTCTTAATTCGTAGAAATGCCATTGAAACTGGTGTCAATGTATTAACTAGTATTGATACTGCAAGAGCATTACTTACTAGTTTAGAAACAGCAGATGCTAATAAATTATCGTTAGTAGATATTAGTGAAATATAGAACATAAATCGCAAAGGAGCGAAGGAACCCAAAGAGGGGTACAAGGAAGATTACTTTCTTTGTATCTCTAGGTTCTTCGCTCTTTTTTAGAAAAGGAGTAGAAGCAATGAGTAAATACACCAAGCAAGACATTATCAATCAAGTGGAAGAAAATGATGTAGAATTTATTAGACTTCAGTTTACAGATATGTATGGAACACTTAAAAATGTTGCAATTACAGCAAGTCAGCTAGAAAAAGCCCTAGATAACAAATGTATGTTTGATGGCTCCTCTATTGAAGGCTTTGCAAGAGTAGAGGAATCGGATATGTATCTTTATCCAGATTTAGATACCTTTGAGATTTTCCCATGGAGACCACAACAAGGAAAGGTAGCAAGATTGATTTGCGATATTTATCGCCCAGATGGTACACCTTTTGAAGGAGATCCAAGATATGTACTTAAGAAGGTTATAAATGAAGCAAAAGAAATGGGATATGAATTTAATGTTGGACCAGAATGTGAATTTTTCTTATTCCATACCGATGATAATGGTCAGCCTACTACCTTAACTCATGAAAAAGCAGGCTACTTTGATTTAGGACCACTAGATTTAGGGGAAAATGCTAGAAGAGACATGGTACTTACTCTAGAATCTATGGGCTTTGAGATTGAGGCATCTCACCATGAGGTGGCACCAGCACAGCATGAAATTGATTTTAAATATGATTCTGCTTTAAAAACTGCTGACAATATTGTAACCTTTAAATTAGTAGTGCGTTCCATTGCAAAAAGACATGGGTTATTTGCCAGCTTTATGCCAAAGCCAGTATATGGCATCAATGGTTCAGGAATGCATATTAATATGTCCTTATCAAAGGATGGAAAAAACATTTTCCAAAATAAAGAGGATGAGTTAGGATTAAGTCGGGAAGCATATCATTTTATTGCAGGCTTAATGGAACATGCAAAGGCAATGACCATGATTACCAATCCAATTATTAATTCCTATAAACGTTTGGTAAAAGGCTATGAAGCACCAATTTACATTGCCTGGTCAGCAACCAATAGAAGTCCATTAATTCGTATTCCAGCCTCTAGAGGAGAGAGCACTAGAGTTGAGCTTAGATGCCCTGATACTGCTTCAAATCCATATCTTGCCTTAGCAGTTTGCTTAGCAGCAGGTCTTGATGGAATTAAGAGAAAATTGCAGCCACCAAAAAGTGTAAATACAAATATTTTCGATATGACAGAAAAAGAAAAACAGGAACGTAATATTGAAGATTTACCAAGTAACCTTTCAGAGGCAATTTCGGCTTTTGAACAGGATGAATACTTAAAGGGTGTGTTAGGAGAGCATGTTTGCGAAAAATATATAGAAGCAAAAAAAGCAGAATGCGAAGCTTATAGAGTACAAGTAACACCTTGGGAAATTGATGAATATTTATACAAAATTTAAATGTTAATCTAATGTTACTAATAGGCAATTGGCAGGTAGGATAAAGGCTGGAGGTAAAGTCAGTGATTAACATTATAGTATTATTTCCAAAGCTTGAGCAGGCGAAAAGTATTCGCAATTTGTTGGTAAGGAATGGATTTGATGTAACGGCTACCTGTACCACAGGAGCGCAGGCAATTCAGAATATTGATAATTTGGACCAAGGAATTGTAATATGTGGATACCAATTTGCAGATATGCTTTACAGTGAGCTTAGAGAGTATCTTCCAAGTACCTTTGAAATGCTTTTGGTTGCGTCGAAAAATCATTGGGTGGATTGTAGAGAAAACGATATTGTTTGTTTGTCTATGCCATTAAAGGTTCAGGATTTAATAGATTCGGTGCATCTTTTGTTTCGAACGGTGGAAATCAAGCGAAAGAAAAGAAAGCAAAATCCAAAGGAAAGAACAGAGGAAGAAAAAGCAGTTATTTATAGTGCAAAGTGCATGCTAATGGAGCAAAAGGGCTTTTCTGAAGAGGAGGCACATAAGTATCTACAGAAAAAAAGCATGGACTCAGGAAGAGGCATGGTGGAAACTGCCCAAATGGTATTAGATATTTTTTAAAGGGAGGAAAAAGGAAAATGAAATTTACAAAAATGCATGGTTGTGGAAATGATTATGTATATATTAATGGTTTTACAGAGCATATTGAGGATAAGGTAAGCTTTGTAAAAGCGGTTAGTGATAGACATTTTGGAGTAGGCGGAGATGGAGCAATTTTTATTAATCCTTCAGAAATTGCAGACTTTGAAATGGAAATGTATAATGCAGATGGTACAAGAGCAGAAATGTGTGGAAATGGAATCCGTTGTGTGGCAAAATATGTATACGACAAGGGTTTAACAGACAAAACTAGCATTACTATCGAAAGCTTTGGTAAGGTAAAGGTCATTGAATTAACAGTAGAAAATAATGAAGTGACCCAAGTTA
>JAFPBJ010000073.1 GCA_017390525.1 Lachnospiraceae bacterium
TAGTTTTCTGACAAGACTATTATAGCAGAATAAACCATCACCGAATGGGTGAATTTTGAATTATACAAAAAACAATGAAAAATGCTTGTATTTTGGTGTTTCGAGAATTATGTTGGTATATGAGTTTCACGGATTAAGGTTTAAATTATAGTAAGGCACTGCTAATACTGTCACCAAAAAATATGCATTGGTCATGGCACCAAACACCCCATCATTTCCCACTACAATGGTAAGTGCCCCCATAATAGGCAAAATACTAATATACACATACTTAGCATAGCCCCCTAATGGTTTTTCTAACAGCTTTGTTACAATGGCACATCCTGTCATTGACAACGCAATTGCATCTATCCATGTACCCCCATTAAATAACATTACATAGATAAATGCTACCACTGGAATCACTGTTACAAATAAAAACATAATCAAATTCATTAGTTTTTCTTCATTTTTTAATACTTCTAGTTGCATTGCTACCACTCCTTCTCTCTGTTTTACTTTACTAACAGTTTACATTATTTAGTAAATTCCAACAATAAGAGGGGCGATATTTGTAATTTTTAGGGCAATTTTTGTTACCACTTAATGGGTAAAATTAAAACAGCAGTAAAGGTTTCTTCCTCTACCAAGCATTGTAGATAGCCCTGATACTTTTCTATGGTGCGCTCCACACTTTTGATTCCGATTCCATGTAGCTCCTTTTCCCGTTTATTCGTAATAAACCCTGATTTATTTCTACGAGGTTTTGTTGTAAAATAATTGGTGATTTTTACTACACATACACCCCCATCCTTTTCCCCGTAAATTCTAAGGGTTACCCTTCTCTTTTCATCCTGACATTGCTCTCCCGCCTCAAACGCATTGTATAAGAGATTTCCTAGCATAATCGCCCAATCACTACTACTTACCTCGCCAAACTTACTTCCTGGCTCCACATATACATCAAACTCTAGATTACGCTCCTTTGCTTCGCTCATTTTCTGTGATAGTATGGCATTGATAATCTTATGATTGGTATAAATGATTCGCTCATTTTGTAGCATATTTACGTTTAATTCTTCCATAAGCCCTACGATTTGATGGCAGTTTTCTTGTCTTGCCAGCTCCCCTATAGCAACAAAATAATGATTCATATTATGAATAAATTCACTATGTTTTTCTTCCTTTTGCTCTAGCTGTTCTAGGTAAATAAGCTCGTCTTCATATAGCCTCATTTTCTGTATTTCTCCAATTAAATTGCGCATTCTCTTCGCAATAATTGCCGCCAAAATGGTTGCCATTACATAAACCGTCAAAATATAAACCCACATAGTTAAATTATCTAGCTTTAACATGGCATCAGGACAAAGGAAAATGGAAATTGCAGTACAGCTTATGGTAAGCCCTGAACAAAATAGCACCATTTTCACCTCATAATATGCCACTGATAAACATAACCACATAAAATAAAGCTGTGTAACCGCTGCAAAATTCCCTTCTCCATCAATAATCAGCAAAATAGAGCACCAAAAGGGCAAGGACATATAACAATACTTTGCATATTTTTTCATCCATTGTGTTCTTTTTTCTAGAAGGCGAAGCAGGATTCCAAAAAAAGGCATAACTAAGATTACGCTATCTCTTTTTGGTCCACCTAAAAAAAATCACCACCACCAGAAAGGCCTCTACTGCAGCTAGCGTGGCAAAAATAAAGGCTACCTGATTTACTCGCTCCTCCTCTATATGAAAAAGATTCACCGTCTTTTCTCTCTCCATAACAACTTACCTTTCGTACTTATGTGCTACATCCTCAGCAAAGGCTTTTCTAAATTCCTTGGCTCTTGAACGGGAAATGGTTAATTGCTTTCCATTATCAAACTCCAATTCCTTTAGACTGACTACCTTCACATATTTTAAATTTACGATATAGCTATTGTGGGCATAGACAAAGCCAAATTCCTTCAATCTTCCATACACCTCTGCAAGCTTACTAGTAGAGGTATAGGTCTCCTTTTCGTCACCACAATAAAAGACCGTTCCTTTTTTTGCAATAGCAACATAATATACTTGATTGGCAGAGATTTTCACCATTTGATTTCCTTTTTTTACCAATATAAAAGGACTTTCTTTTTGATTTTCCTGCATTTTTTTCAATACAGCTTGTATTTCTAGCTTCATTTTTTCTTCTGTATATTCCTTTAGCCAAAAGCGATATGGCGTTGTTTCAAAGGATTCTGTAGTAGGTGTACACACCCCTGAGCAAAATACTAGCAAGGTATTTGGACATTGCTTTCTAAACTCCTTGGCAGTTTTGTTGCCGTCCATTCCTGGCATTAGAATATCTAATATTAACAAATCCAAGGGCTGATTTTTATCTAGCTTCTCAATGAGCTCTTCCCCAGAAAGATACTCACAAAATGTAATTTCTTCATATAGCTCGCAAAATAGTCGCTTGATATACTGAATAAACATTGCATCATCATCACAAATTCCAACTCTAAACATAACTGCCTCCTACCTATTTTTTGCAATACTGTTTTTTAGTATATCAAATATATTTTGTTTTTCAACATATTTCGCGTTGTAGCTTTTCCTTCACCTTAATCATTTGTTTCATTCACTATTATTTTTTGCTTTGTGTCATCATATCATTAGTTGTAAAATCAGTCTAAAAATGTTATATTTTTTATATATAAAAACTTATTTCAAGGGAAAAATGATACATTGAAAGGAGGCACTTTCATGAAAAAAATATCTTTATTTTTATCCACCTTATTTTTAGTTTTCTCCTTATGTGCATTTCCTGCTATAAATATTCAAGCAGGCACAACGGAAGATGCAATCAAGGAATTTCAATCAAAGGCTGTATATCAAATTGATTTAAGCACCATTCAAAACGGAAGTATCATAGCAACTTGGGCCTTTTCCCCTGGTTACGAACCAACAGATGAAAATGGTGTCCCTTATATCAATATCCAAGGCTTTCAAGTGGAAGTCTCAAAGGATTCTCATTTTTCTAGTGGAACGGTAAGCACCTATTCTTGTAGCTACAAAAAAGGACAAGAAAAATACAAATATCAGATACCTGTTTCTGTTTTAGGCTCTAATGGGGGCAAGCTTTATGTTAGAATTAGAGTGGTCGGAACCTTAAACAGCGATGAAATATATAGTACATATCAATACGGAAAATGCTGGCAGGGTTATTATGCCTACTTTGGAACTAAGAAACAATCTATGACAAGAAATTACTTTGAATATGTGAAGATTAATCGAACTAATTTCCCTGGAATGTATCAGCTACTTAAAAACGGGTACTATTACTGTGATTCAAAAGGGAAGAAATCCTACTATGATGCCAATAAAGATGGTTGGCTAGACCCACAAGAAATTTCACAAATATATGTAATAAAAAATTATCAGTATAAAAAGTTCTCAGGAAATTACGAGAAATGCTATACTCCACTTACTTATCAAAGTAAAATTTCTTCTTTAAAGGGACTTCATTTTTTTCCATGGGTATCTAGATTAACGTTAAGAGATTATACCGCTAGCAAAATGGATTTAACCAATTATCCAAACATTACTTATATTGACATGAGAGAATTTCAAGTCAAAGCCTTTACTTTAGTAGCGCCTCATGCAAAGGAGATTAGAGTAGAATCAGAAACTGGAGGCTCTTGGAAAAATGCCACTTTAACAAAAATTGATTTAAGTAAATGTAGCAGTGCGGTAGTATTAAGTGCAAGTGGCTCTTATTTCAAACCAGCTACCATTGTTTTACCAAACAATCAGAAAAATTTGCAGCATTTATCTATTGGTTATGCCAAAGGAAAAACTCTTAATTTAAACAAGTATACCAATTTAAAGATTATGGAGTTATATAACATCGAAGCCTCTAACGTTTTGGTAAACAAATGTAGTGACCTTAGATATGCTTATTTTTGGGCTGATTTTAATTTAAAGCAGCTAGATTTCAGCAATTCAAAAAAACTCGTAGGCGTAGATACCTATGATTGCAAAAATTTATCAAAATCTAAGATAAAGGTTCCAAAAGGAGCCAAAAATACAACTCAAAAGGGAAAATGGTGGTATTCAACCAGGCAATATAAAAATCTACTGAACCAGATTTACAAATCGATTGATGGAAGTACCATTTCATAAATAATTCAAATAAAGGAGGAAAATTATATGATACCTTACATTATTCTCGGGGTGTGTAGTTTACTAGTACTTTACGCCCTTATTACTTACAACAGCTTAGTAAAACTTAAAAATCTAGTAGAGGAAGCCTTTGCTACCATGGATGTGTACGAAAAAAAACGTTGGGATTTAGTTCCAAATTTAGTAGAGACTGTAAAGGGCTATGCTTCTCATGAACAAGAAACCTTAAACCAAATTGTTACTCTTAGAGGTAGCTCTTATGGCTCTATGAGCTTAAATGAAAAGGTTGATACGAATCAGAAGCTATCCGAGGGAATCAAAAAGCTGCTTGCCCTTTCTGAAGCTTATCCAGACCTTAAGGCAAATGAGAACTTTCGTGATTTAAACAAACAGCTGGTGGAAATCGAAGAAGACATTGCTCAATCTAGAAAATATTACAATGGAACTGTTCGAAAAATAAACACCAAAATTCAAATGTTTCCTAGCAACTTAATTGCAGCAATGACTGGCTTTCATGCTTATTCTATGTATGAAATTAGCGAAGGTGAACGA
>JAFPBJ010000074.1 GCA_017390525.1 Lachnospiraceae bacterium
AGAATATGCAAAGGAAATGCTGGAAAGTACAGGACATGAGGAGATTTCTCTAAGTTCTTTAAGCTCTAGTGATTATACAGATTTAAAAGAGCTTACCTATTACCTAATTGAAGAGTTTGGGGAAAAGGGAATCAATATTTCACTTCCTTCCCTTAGAATCGATGCCTTTTCTCTTGATGTAATGAGTAAGGTGCAAGATATTAAGAAAAGTAGCCTTACCTTTGCACCAGAGGCGGGTTCTCAAAGACTTCGTAACGTAATTAATAAAGGCTTAACAGAAGAAATTATTTTAAGTGGGGCAATGGAAGCCTTTAAGGGTGGTTGGAATAAGGTAAAGCTATATTTTATGTTAGGACAGCCTACAGAAACCTATGAAGATATTGAGGCAATTGCCTTGCTATCTGAAAAAATCGCAGAGGAATATTACACCATTCCAAAGTCAGAACGAAATGGAAAGGTGGCAATTACTGCTAGTGCTTCCTTTTTTGTACCAAAGCCGTTTACTCCATTTCAATGGGTGCCAATGAACACAGCACAAGAATTTATTGATAAGGCAAAATTTGTAAACGATAAGTTTAAGGAGCAATTAAACAGAAAAAGCTTAAAATTTAATTGGCATGAAGCAAAGCTTACCATGCTAGAAGGGGTACTAGCTAGAGGAGACAGAAGGGTTTCTAAGGTAATTTATGATGCTTATCAGGATGGCTGTTTATTTGATTCCTGGTCAGACTTTTTCAATAATGATATATGGATGAAGGCTTTTGAAAAAAATAATATTGATATGGATTTTTATACCACAAGAACAAGAGAATTTGACGAAGTATTCCCTTGGGATTTTATTGATACAGGAGTGAGCAAGGAATTTTTAAAACGAGAATATGAAAAGGCATTAAATGAAACAGTCACTCCAAATTGTAGAATGCAGTGTTCAGGCTGTGGAGTTATGAAATTTAAAGGAGGCGTATGCTATGAAAATAAGAATTAAGTTTACGAAAACAGGTTCCTTACGTTTTATTGGGCACCTTGATGTCATGCGCTATTTCCAAAAAGCCTTTCGAAGGGCAAAGGTAGATATTGCCTATTCACAAGGCTTTAGTCCACACCAGATTCTATCCTTTGCAGCCCCTCTAGGAATTGGACTAACTAGTGAGGGAGAATATTTAGATGCTGAGTTTCATACCACTAAAAGCAGCAAGGAAATGATTGAAATAATTAACCAGTGTATGGTAGAAGAAATTCAGATTAGGGAATTTAAGCTGTTAGATGATAATGCAGCAAATGCTATGTCTAGTGTAGCGGCAGCAGATTATGTAGTGACAATCAAAGAAGAATACTACGATGAAACCTTTTTTAATCAGCTGGAAGAATTTGGAAAACAGTCTGTCATTTCCATTGTAAAGAAAACAAAGCGTAGTGAAAAAGAGATGGATATTAAACCTATGATATATGAGCTACGAAAAGAAGGGGAAAATAGTGTCTTTATGAAGGTAGCAACTGGAAGTGTAGAGAATTTGAAGCCAGAGCTAGTAATGAAAGCATATTGTGATTTTTGCGAAAAAGAATGGAAACAGTTTGGTTTTATGACAAAACGGTTAGAAACCTATTTGTTTGATGAAGAAAAAGGATATCTTCCTTTAGGTGCCATTGGGGAGGATATTTAAGTGGAGCAGGAATTAATTATTACCAGAGTGAAGGATTATATTGTTTCAGCCATTAATGAAGGTGGGCGAATTGAGGAGCTCTCAGTGGAAGAGAAACAAGGCTCAATAATTGGAAATATTTATATTGGAAAGGTAAAAAATATCGTTTCTAATATTAGGGCAGCTTTTGTGGAAATTGAAGGGGGACAGCTTTGCTATTACTCCCTTGCTGAAAATAAGCACCCCTTTTTTGTAACTCCTAAAAACAGTCAAAAGCTTGTAGTGGGCGATGAAATATTAGTACAGGTAGAAAAAGAAGCCATTAAAACCAAAGCACCTGTGGTAACTAGCCATTTAAATATAACAGGAAAATATGTAGTGCTTACTACTGGAAAATCCTATCTTGGTATTTCCAACAAAATAACGGATCAAGAGGAACGAAAAAGACTAAGAGAAATCTGTAGTCCCTTTGTAACAGAAGAATATGGAATTGTAGTGCGCACCAATGGACAAGGTGCAACAAAAATGCAGTTAGAAAGGGAAATAAAGGTATTAGCAGATAGGCTGCAGCATATTTATGAAATTGCTCCTTATCGTAATTGCTTTCAGTTAATTTATGAGGCAGATAAAGGCTATCTTTGCTATTTAAGAGATCAAAATGCAAGTAAAATTAAGCATATCTATATAGATCAAGAGGATTTATATGAAGAAGTAAGACAGTACCTACTTACCTATCAGGAGGAAGATATAGATAAGCTAGTAGATTACAGAAATAAACCGCTTAGCTTAAATCAATGCTATGGAATTGAAAAGGTGATAAATGGAGCCTTAAGAAAAAGAGTGTGGCTAGATTCGGGAGCATATTTGGTGATAGAGCCTACAGAAGCTATGGTGGTTATTGATGTAAACACAGGAAAAGCCATTGGAAAGAAAAATATGAAGGAGCATATTTTGAATGTGAATTTAGAAGCCGCAAAAGAGATTGTAAGACAGCTAAGGCTTAGAAATTTATCTGGAATTATTATAGTGGATTTTATTGATATGAAAGAGGAGATAGATAGGGAAACTCTTATGAAGGAATTTGCTAAGTATCTAAAGGCAGATAGAAACAAAACAGATTTAATAGAAATGACAAAATTAAATTTAGTGGAGATTACTAGAAAAAAAGGGAAGAGGGCCCTTTATGAAATTGTAGGTTACAATGAAGTAGAGTAGTATACTAAGAAGTGCTATTAACAATAAAAATATTTTAAAATTATCTTGACATAATGATAAGAGTAATGGTATTATGTTCTAGTATGCCGCACAGCGAGGTATAAGTATTTGAAAAAATCACCAAAGCTGGCGAGTAATGGATTAAGGAGGTGCCATATGTACGCAATTATAGCAACAGGTGGTAAACAGTACAAAGTAGCAGAAGGCGACGTGATTAACGTAGAAAAGTTAAATCAAGAAGCTGGTTCAACTGTTACATTTGACGAAGTGGTTGTTGTAAATAACGGAGATCTTTTAGTTGGAGATGCGGTAAAAAATGCAAGTGTACAAGCTACAGTAGTAGCTGAAGGAAAAGCTAAAAAAGTTATCGTATACAAATATAAAAGAAAATCAGGTTATCATAAAAAACAAGGTCATAGACAACCATTTACAAAAGTTAAAATTGAAAAAATCAATGCTTAATAAGTGGTGGATTTATGATTCAAATCGTAATCTATAAGAATTCTAAGAATGAAATTCAAAGAGTTAAATTATCAGGTCACGCAGGCTATGCTAATAGAGGAAAAGATGTGGTATGTGCTGCAGTTTCTTGTTTAGCCATTACAACATTTAATTCCATAGAGGCTTTGACAGAGGATTCCTTTTACATAGATGAAGACGAGTCAAAGGGAGTAATGGATTTTTCCTTAGAGGAGGAGCCAAGTAAGGAGGCAGCATTATTGCTTCAGTCTTTTGAACTTGGTGTTACTGATATTAGTGAGAGCTATGGAACTGATTATGTAAAAATTACTTGCAAGGAGGTGTAAAGATTATGTTGAAAATGAACCTTCAATTTTTCGCTCATAAAAAAGGAATGGGTTCTACAAAGAACGGTAGAGATTCTGAGTCAAAAAGACTTGGTGCTAAGAGAGCTGATGGACAATTTGTAAAGGCTGGTAATATCCTTTATAGACAACGTGGAACAAAAATTCATCCAGGAGTTAATGTTGGACGTGGCGGAGATGACACATTATTTGCATTAGTAGATGGTGTAGTTAGATTCGAAAGAAAAGGTAGAGATAAGAAACAAGTTTCTATCTATCCAGTTGCAGCGAATGAGTAATTGTAAAACGGCTTCAAATCCTTGATTTGGAGCCGATTTTTTTAGATACTATTAGATATTTTTTCAAGTGGATAGAAAAGGAACTAGGCGTGGTTATTTTTCTATATACTTGAAAATACTAAATAGAAACAAAGAAATGGAGGTTTCCTATGTTTGCAGATAGAGCGAGAATCTTTATTAAATCTGGAAAAGGTGGAGATGGACACATAAGCTTTCGTAGAGAATTATATGTGCCTTGTGGCGGACCAGATGGTGGCGACGGAGGTCGTGGTGGTGACGTTTATTTTGTAGTTGATAAGGGACTTAACACCTTAACAGATTTTAGACATATAAGAAAATACTGTGCAGAAGATGGTGCAGAAGGTGGCAAAAGAAACTGTCATGGAAAAGATGGTGAAGATATTGTAATTAAGGTACCGGCAGGTACGGTGATTAAAGATGCAGAAACAGGAAAAGTAATACTAGATATGTCAAATAAGACAGAGCCAGTAAAATTACTAAATGGTGGTCGTGGTGGAAAAGGAAATCAACATTATGCTACGCCAACCATGCAAGCACCAAAATATGCCCAACCTGGACAACGTTGTAAGGAAATGTGGGTAGATTTAGAGCTAAAGGTAATAGCAGATGTAGGATTGGTTGGATTTCCAAATGTAGGAAAGTCTACCTTATTATCAAGAGTTACCAATGCGAAGCCAAAGATTGCTAATTACCACTTTACTACGCTAAATCCTAATTTAGGAGTGGTGGATTTAGAGGAAGGCAATGGCTTTGTTATTGCAGATATTCCAGGAATTATTGAAGGAGCATCAGAAGGTGTGGGATTAGGCTTTGAATTTTTGCGTCATATTGAAAGAACAAAGCTATTAATTCATATGGTAGATGCAGCATCTACAGAGGGACGTGATCCTATTGAAGATATTTATAAAATTAATGATGAGTTAAAAAATTATAATGCAGTATTGGCAACAAGACCACAAGTCATTGCAGCAAATAAAATTGATGCTCTATATGAGTCAGAAGAAGTATTACAGAAAATGAAAGAGGAATTTGAACCAAAGGGAATTAAAGTATTTCCAATTTCAGCTGTAAGTGGAAAAGGGTTAAAGGAATTACTTTGGTATGTAAATGATGAGCTGTCTAAGATTGAAGAAGAAACAGTGGAATTTGAGCCAGAGATGTACTTAGATATGCAGGATGAAGTGGATGAACCAGTTTTAGTATCTAAGGTAGAAGAAGGAGTATTTCAAATTGAGGGACCAAGAATTGATAGACTATTAGGATACACCAATCTTGAGTCAGAAAAGGGATTTGATTTCTTCCAGAAATTTATGAAGGAAAATGATGTTCTTACACAGCTAGAAGCACTTGGAATTGAAGAGGGCGATACAGTAAGAGTAAACGATTTAGAGTTTGATTATTATAAGTAAGAAGGAGTAAAGGAAAGCTATGAATAGTAAACAAAGAGCATATTTAAAAGGATTAGCAAGCACACTTGATCCGATTTTTCAAGTAGGAAAATCATCTTTAACTCCAGAGATTACAGAGGCAATTCGTGAAGCAATTGATAAAAGAGAGTTAATTAAAATTTCTGTTTTAAAAAATTGTATGGATGACCCAAGAGAAATCGCTGCTTTAGTAGCAGAGCGTACTCGTTCTGAGGTTGTACAAGTAATTGGAAAGAAGATTGTGCTTTATAAGGAATCTAAGGATAACAAAAAAATAGAATTACCCCAAGAAAAAGGAAGAAAAAAGTAGATGACAAAGAAAAAGAAAAAAATTGGAATTATGGGTGGTACCTTTAATCCTATTCATTTCGGACATCTTATTTTAGCTGAGGCAGCCTATGAGCAGTATCATTTAGACAAGGTACTGATTATGCCTGCGAAGGAGCCTAGTCATAAGACGATTTCAGATACCATAACAGAAGAGGATAGAGTGGAAATGGTAAAAAGAGCCATAAAAGGAAATGACCATTTTGAGTTATCCCTGTTAGAAATTAATCGAGAAGGGATAACCTATACCATTGATACGCTAACAGAGCTTCATGAAGAAGATAGTGAAATTGAATACTACTTTATTATGGGAGCAGATTCACTGTTTCACTTTAATAGCTGGAAGGAGCCAGAAAAAATTCTAAAGCTAACTAATATTTTGGTGGCAAATCGGGATTTAAGTACCTTTAGTGCCTTAAATAGCCAGATTGACTATTTATCAGATAAATATGATGAAGCAAATATTTCGCTATTAGATACCCCTAATCTTGAAATATCTTCCCATGCCCTACGAAAAAGAGTGAGACAAAATTTGTCTATTAAGTATTATGTACCAGAAAGTGTGGAGGAGTACATTAAGGAACATGGGTTGTATCAGAATAAAGCAAATGTAAAGTAGAGATGAAAAGTCATGAAACGAATTGAAATTAGAAAAAAGCTAGAAGTATTATTACCAGAGAAACGATTTGAGCATACATTGGGAGTAGAGTATACAGCTGCAGCCCTAGCAATGGTACATGGAATTGATGTGAAAAAGGCTGCATTTGCTGGATTATTACACGATTGTGCGAAATATATGTCTGGAGAGGAAATGTACAAAGAGGCAAAGAAATATGGCCTTCCAATTTCAGAAGCAGAAAAGGATAACAAAGAGCTATTACATGCCAAGCTTGGAATGACTTTTGCAAAAAGTAAGTATGGAGTAGAGGAAGAAGATATTTTAAATGCCATACGATATCATACCACTGGAAGACCAGAAATGACGGAGCTAGAAAAGGTATTATATATTGCTGATTATATTGAACCAAACCGCAAACCACTTCCTAGAATGGAAGAAACAAGAAAGGAAGCCTTTGCGGATTTGGATCATACAATGGTATTGATTTTAGAGGAGACCATGGAATATATTAAACGAAAAGGAAAAACCATGGATGAAATTACATTAGAAACCTATGAATATTACAAAAAGAACGGAGGAAAGTTATGAATCAGTCAAAGGAAATGGCAAAAATCGCCTATGCAGCGTTAGAGGAAAAAAAGGCAGAAGATATTAAAGTGCTAGATATTAGCGAGGTATCTGTACTTGCCGATTATTTTATTATTGCCAATGGTACAAATAAAAATCAGGTACAGGCATTAGTAGATAATGTGCAAGAACAGCTTCACAAAGCAGGATACGAAAGCAAACAGGTAGAAGGATATCAAACAGGAAATTGGATTTTACTTGATTACGGTGATGTGATTATTCATATTTTCTCAAAAGAGGATCGATTATTCTATGATTTAGAACGAATCTGGAGAGATGGAAAAGAAATTACATTTGAAGAATAGGAAAAAAGCAAGTCTTAAGTAGTTAAACTAAGACTTGCTTTTTTTTAAAATGAACGGAATAATCCAATCACCTTTCCTAAAATGACAACTTCCTTTACAATAATAGGGTCCATAAAATCATTTTCTGGTTGTAAACGATAATAGCCATCTTCCTTGAAAAAGCGTTTTACTGTAACAGAATCATCGATTAAGGCTACTACAATCTCTCCATTGCTAGCAGTAGGCTTTTGTTCTACAAGGATTAAGTCTCCGTCTAGAATTCCAGCGTTAATCATACTTTCCCCTTTTACCTTTAGCATAAAGGTCTGATTATTATGTAGATATTCAGGCTGTACAGGGAAGTAACCAGTGATATTTTCTGCGGCTAAAATAGGAGCACCAGCAGTAACAGTGCCAATAATAGGAACATTTACTAATTCGCGACGAACTAAATTAAAAGTATCGTCAAGAATTTCAATGGCTCTTGGCTTGGTAGGGTCTCGTCTGATATAGCCATTTTGCTCTAGTGTCTCTAAATGGGCATGAACAGAAGAGGTAGACTTTAAATGTACTGCTTCGCATAATTCTCTTACAGTAGGAGGGTATCCTTTTTCAAGAATAGATTTCTTAAGGTATTCTAAGATTTCTATTTGTTTGGCTTTTAAATTACCTTCGCTCATATGATGCCTCCTTTTTAAATTTATTTTCCTTACTATTGTATCATAAATAGGAGTAGATTGCAAACTAATGTTCGACAAATTTGAAAGGAAAAATGACAGGAATATTTTTTTGTGATAAAATACAAAAAATGTGTAACGTTTTTGTAACTGTGTCGTCTAAGTAAGTAAAGGAGGTGTAAAAGTGAGGCAGCCAGGAAATGATTTTGATGAAATTTATAAAAAATATGCCAAGAAGGTTTATTACTATATTCTAAAAATGTGTGGTAATAAGGAGATGGCAGAAGATATTTTGCAACATACATTTTTAAAAGCAATTGAGCATGCAGATTCTTTTGAAAATAATTGTAGTATTACTACTTGGCTGTGTCAGATTGCTAGAAATACTTATTTAGACGAAATGAAAAAAAGGGAACATAATAACATTTCTCTAAATGAAGAAATAGAAGCATATAGTGATGATATTTTGAAGGTGCTCATTGATCAAAATGAGAAGGTACAGTTGTACAAGCATATACATAAGTTAAAGGAGCCACAAAAGGAAATTATATTACATAGGTTGATTGGTATGTCCTTTAAAGAAATTGGAGAGGTATTTAATCAAAGTGAAACTTGGGCAAGAGTAAATTTTTATAGAGCCAAGGAAAAATTACAAAAAATGATAGTAGGAGATTAGAGATGATTGCGAAACGCAGAGTAATTTTTCTGTTGTTGTATAAAATATATATAATTTTTGTTGCGTTTTGCAAATGACGATAGTTTAAAGAGTAAAGCGAGGAGGAAGCGTATGAAATGTTATATTGTAAATGATTTATTACCAGAATATATTGAAGATTTGTGTGGAGAGGAGACGAAAATAGAAATAGATAAGCATATCGCTGGCTGTAAAAAGTGTCAGGAGACTTTGAAAAATATGACAGTAGGGGAGGAAGGAGAAGCGAAGGAAGGAGAAGCGAAGGAAGGAGAGGATATTACCCCTTTTAAACGAATTCAGGATAAAATTAAGAAAACAAAAAGAAAGAAACGAATAGTAACAGTTTCTCTTGTAATCGTTTGTATTGTTTTTGTTTCCCTTGCGGTATTTCAATTTTGTCCGTGGCTAGATGGACCCAATTATGATAAATTAATGTACCGAATCGAAGCAGAAAAAATTGCGAAAGAATTTGAAAAAGGAAATGTGAAGATATTATTA
>JAFPBJ010000075.1 GCA_017390525.1 Lachnospiraceae bacterium
ACGGGCTCTCTAAATAAATAGCTTTGCTCAATTTCCTTATGCGGATACTCTTTATAATTTTTGGGTGGAGCCTTTACAATAAATTTACGTTCGATTTCCATAAAATAATAGTGTCCTTTCTTTTGAATTTATGTAGTAACTCATTCATTTATGTGTGATAAATACTTATACACCATAATACCAAACAATATTTCCTGTCGCAATAGTAAACAAAAAAATACAAAAGAATATCAGTTTTTTTGTGGACTTTATGAAAAAAATTAGGTAAAATAAAAAATATAGAGATAGGAACGGAGGTTATGAGATGAAAAAATTTGGAAAAGGTTATTGGAAAACATTCGAAGAGGGAATTGAAAGAGAATGGGTGATTACCAGCGGACTTGGCGGATACGCAGGAAGCTCTATCATAGGAGCTAATACAAGAAAGCATCACGGTTTGTTAATTGCTAGTCTTCATGCACCTGTAAAACGCCATTTGATTTTATCTAAAATCAACGAAAAGGTTACAGTGGCAAGTAGAGAATATTCCTTAGAAACCAATCAAAAGCCAGGCTGGAAGGAGGAAGGCCAAAAGTATTTACAGCGTTTTATTTATGATGAAACAGTACATTTTTGTTATCAGGTAGAGGATGTTTTCATTACAAAAACAGTTGCTTTTGAGCATGGAAAAAATACCATTGCCATTGGCTATGAATTAGTAAATGGAAGTCAGACAACAAGAGTTTGTCTTACACCATTATTTAATTTTAGAGACCATAGTGAACGAAGTGAAAGAAGTCAGCTTCAGTTTGAAACCAATAAAGAAAATGGACTGATTACCTTAGTTCCAAAGGCAAATGAAGAAGTAAAGATTCAATTTTTTGTAAATGAAGGAATTCTTTCTCCAAGAGAAGAAGTATATTTTGAAGAAATGGAATACCAAACTGAGATTAATACAGGTATGACTGCCATTGATAATCACTATATGCCATATGATATTACCATTTCCCTAAAGCCACATGAGACCAAAAAGGTGTCTGTGATTTGTACCATTGAGGAGGAATTTGAACAGGATGCCTTTGTAACCATCCAGAAGTTTACCAATAGAATGAAATCAGTGGTAGCTCAGGCAGGTTATGAGGATGAATTTGCAAAGGATTTGGTACAGGCAGCAGATCAATTTATTGTAGATAGAGAGTCTACAGGAAATAAAACAATTTTAGCAGGACTTCCTTGGTTTACAGATTGGGGAAGAGATACTATGATTGCTATGCAGGGGCTTACGTTAGTAACCAAACGATATGAGGATGCTAAGGGAATTTTAAGAAGCTTTGCTCAATATGTGAAAAAAGGGCTAGTGCCAAATATGTTCCCGGATGAAGACTGCGAGCCATTATATAATACAGTAGATGCATCTCTTTGGTATTTCCATGCAGTAGACCAGTTTTTAAAATATACTGGTGATAAAGAGGCTGTGAAATTTATTCGAGAAGAAATTTATGACACCTTAGAGGAGATTGTAAAGGCATACAAAGAAGGAACAGATTTCTCGATTAAAATGGATTCAGATTATTTGATTCATGCAGGTGGTGGCTTTGACCAGGTTACTTGGATGGATGTGCGTGTAGGAGAATGGGTAGTGACACCAAGACATGGTAAGCCAGTAGAAATTAATGCCCTTTGGTACAATGCCATTAAGGTAATGGAAAAGCTTGCTATGAAGGTGATGCGTCCTTTTGAGGAATATACAGAGCTAGCCGAGCATATTAAGGAATCCTTCTGTAAGAAGTTCTGGAATGAAAAGAAAAACTGCTTATATGATGTGGTAAATGACAATGGAAATGATGATAAAATTCGTCCAAACCAAATTTATGCAGTTTCGCTTCCATATACCATGCTTCCAAGAGAAAAGGAAAAGGCTGTTGTAGATACTGTGATTTCTCAGCTTTATGCAACCTATGGTTTGCGTAGCCTATCTTTCCTAGATGAGGAATATAAAGGAATCTATTATGGAAAGCTTCATGATAGAGATGCAGCATATCATCAAGGTACCTGTTGGGCATTCCCTCTTGGTGGTTTAATTACAGCTTACACAAAGGTAAATGATTATAGTGAGGAAAGCATTGCTTATGCAAAACGTATGCTAATGCCACTTGAGGATCATTTAAGAGATGGTTGTATTGGCTCCATTGCAGAGGTATTTGATGGAGATGCGCCAAATATTTCTAGAGGCTGCTATGCTCAGGCTTGGAGTGTAGGTGAGATATTACGAGCTTATGTAGAAGATATTTTACTTAAGGGAAAAGAAGAAAAGAAACCAGAAGTAAAACAGGAAGAGCAAAAGGTTTCTAAAGCTAGTACAGCTTCCTTACTGATTCGTGGAGAAGAAGAGGAGGATTACAAAGAAATTGACAATGTACTTCGTTCTGCCTTTGGAGGTATGAATACGGAAACTCCTGAGTGGGAAAGTGTAAATAAGCTTAGAACAGAAAGCGAATATGTAAAGGAATTATCTCTAGTAGCTGAACTAGATGCGAAAATTGTAGGGCACTGTATGCTTTCTAAGTGTAGTATAAAGGACAATTCAGGGCTATTATTAGCACCTCTTTCTGTTGCAAAGGAATATCAAAACAGTGGCATTGGAAGTGCTTTAGTAAAGGAAAGTATTAGACTTGCCAAGGAATTAGGTTATAGCTGGATTGCAGTAGTAGGTGGAGGCTATTATGAGAGGTTTGATTTTGTAAAAGCAGCCGAGAATGAAATTACCCTAGAAGGAAAGGAAAATGCTTCCTTGTATTTGCTTGAGCTTGTGGAAGATGGGCTTAAGGAAGTGACAGGAGAATTAAAAATCTCTAAGGTATTTTAGAACAAAAAAAATAGGAGCTAGCATATAAATTTTAGCTCCTATTTTTGTGTTGACATTTTTTCATAAATTAACAAGACCAACGGGGGAGCCGTTGGTCTTAATGAGGGGAGTATAAATAATTAATAAGGGGTTATATAGTGTGTGAATAGAAAATCTATTTCGAAGGGTGATGTCCTATTCACAAGTATTATTATAGTATAGAGGTTGTAATTTTGCAAGAGTTATTTTAAGAAAAAAATATACAAAAAAATACAAAAAAAACTAATGTTGATTGTGCATAAATTTCAAATAAACGTTTATTCTAATACCGTAACATTTATTTTTCAAATAAAGGAGAAGAAATTATGAGTACAAATTA
>JAFPBJ010000076.1 GCA_017390525.1 Lachnospiraceae bacterium
AATTGTTGAAAAGCCAGATTTAAAGGGAAGAATTGAAACTCTAAAGGTACATTCAAAGGATGTTTTAATGGATGATTCTGTTAATTTTGAAGAGATTGCCTTAGCAACTTCAGGAGCTGTGGGTTCTGATTTAGCTAATATTATAAATGAAGCAGCATTACTTGCAGTAAAAAAAGGAAGAGAAGTGGTATCTCAAAGCGATTTATTTGAATCAGTAGAAGTGGTAATTGCTGGAAAAGAGAAAAAGGATCGTATTTTAAATGAGGAAGAAAAGAAAATTGTTGCATACCATGAGGTTGGCCACGCCTTAGCTTCTGCACTACAAAAGCATACAGAACCAGTACAAAAAATTACTATTGTTCCAAGAACAATGGGAGCATTAGGCTATGTAATGCATGTTCCAGAGGAAGAAAAATTCTTAATGCGTAAGGATGAAATGGAATCAGAGCTTGTTACTTTACTTGCTGGTAGAGCAGCTGAGGAAATTAAATTTGACACTGTTACCACAGGAGCTTCTAATGATATGGAAAAGGCAACAGCTCAGGCAAGGGCTATGATTACTCAGTATGGTATGTCTGAAAAATTTGGATTGGTTGTGTTAGAATCTGTGGAAAACAGATATTTAGATGGAAGACCTGTACTAAATTGCTCTGATGCGACTGCATCTCAAGTAGATGAAGAGGTAATGAAGGTGTTAAAAAATTCCTATGAAACAGCCCTAACATTGCTACGGGATAATGTGGATGTTCTTGATAAAATTGCAGAATTTTTGATTGAAAAGGAAACCATTACAGGAAAAGAATTTATGGAGATATTTGATGAAGTAAAGGGAAACAATCAATAATTAAAAAAGAGGTTATCGCAAAAACTACGGTGACCTCTTTTACTATAGAAAAGGAAAGAAAAAGATGAAATATAAGGTATTAGTATTAGACATTGATGGAACATTAGTAAATTCAAAAAAAGAAATTACACTTGCTACAAAGGAAGGCATAGCCTTGGCGCTAGACAAAGGAGTAAAGGTAGTAATCGCTTCGGGAAGACCAACCCCTGGTGTGCTTCCTATTGCTAGAGAGCTAGAGTTAACGAAGCGTGGAGGCTACATCCTTTCCTTTAATGGAGGAAAGATTATAAATTGCCAGACAAAAGAAATTATTTATGAGAAAAATATATCAAAGGATTTAATTCCTGTGTTAGAGGAACTCGCTGATTATCATAAGGTTAATATGATGACCTACGAAGAAGAGGCAATTATTACAAAAACTCCAAATGATTCCTATATTGCAATTGAAGCGGATATTACAAAATTGCCTATTAAGGGAGTAAATTCATTTTCGGAGTATGTGACATTTCCAGTTCCTAAGTGTATTATGACAGGAGATGGAGATTATTTAGAAACTGTTGAGCAAAAGGTAAGACAAGCAGTAGGTGAGCAGTTAAATGTATTTCGCTCTGAGCCATTTTTCTTAGAAATCATGCCAAAAAATATTGATAAAGCATACTGCTTAGGCAAGCTACTAGAGCATTTTAATTTAACAAGAGAAGAAATGATTGCCTGCGGAGATGGCTTTAATGATAAATCCATGATTGAGTTTGCAGGACTAGGTGTGGCAATGGAAAATGCACAGCCTGTGATAAAGGAAGTGGCAGATTATATTACCGTTTCTAATGATGAAGATGGAGTGAGAAAGGTAATAGATGAATTTATTCTTTCCTAAAACTCCACATTCATAAGAATGGAGAAAACTATGTTTAATATTCAAGAAGAATTAAAAAAGCTTCCCGAGAAGCCGGGTGTATATATTATGCACGATGCTCAGGATAATATCATTTATGTAGGGAAGGCAATTAAACTGAAAAATAGAGTCAGACAATATTTTCAAAGTAGTAGAAATCTATCAGTGAAAATACAACAAATGGTATCTAAGATTGCGTATTTTGAGTACATTATTACTGAATCAGAGCTAGAAGCGCTGGTGCTAGAATGTAATCTAATCAAGGAACATAGACCAAAGTATAACACCATGCTAAAGGATGATAAGAACTATCCTTATATTAAGGTGACTGTAAATGAAGCATTTCCAAGAGTGCTATTTGCTAGAATATTAAAAAGGGATAAATGTAAATATTTTGGGCCCTATACCAGTGCAGCAGCAGTGAAGGATACTATAGATTTATTGCAAAAAATTTATAAAATAAGAACCTGTAATAAGAAGCTACCAAATGATATTGGAAAGGGAAGAGCCTGTCTTTATTATCATATGAAGCAATGTGATGCGCCCTGTGAGGGACTGATTAGTAAGGAGGAATATAGAAAGCAAATTGACGATGCCCTAGAATTTTTAAATGGGAATTATAAGTTAATTATGAAGCAGTTACAAGAAAAAATGGAACAAGCATCACAAGAGCTAGAATT
Source organism: Lachnospiraceae bacterium (assembly GCA_017390525.1). Classification (GTDB taxonomy): domain Bacteria; phylum Bacillota; class Clostridia; order Lachnospirales; family Lachnospiraceae; genus RGIG989. Next base: position 2,417 of record JAFPBJ010000076.1, read on the forward strand.
TGAAAAGGCGGCACAATATAGAGATTTATTAAAAAGTGTGACTCAAATTGCACAAAATCAAAGAGTCAATAGCAGTGACATGGAAGAGAGAGATATTATTGCTGTTGCAAGAGCGGACCAAGAGGCGGTAGTAGCTATTTTCTTTATTAGAAGTGGTAAGCTAATTGGGCGAGAGCAGTTTCATATGTCAGTGTCCTTAGAGGATACGAGAAATGACATTTTAAATGCCTTTGTAAAGCAATTTTATTCTGGAACGCCATATATTCCAAGAGAAATAATTTTGGAAGAGGAAATTGAAGAAAAAGAAATGATTAGTCAGTGGCTTTCTGATTTAAAAAAGCAGAAGGTGCAGATTTTGGTACCCCAAAAGGGAGCAAAGCATAAGCTAGTTGAACTTGCACGTCAAAATGCTGTTAACGTTCTAAAACAGGATGGGGAAAAGCTAAAACGAGAAGAAGCAAGGACTTTAGGGGCTGTAAAGGAAATTGGAAATCTATTGGGACTAAAACAGTTAAATCGAATGGAAGCCTTTGATATTTCTAATATTAGTGGTGTGGAAACTGTTGGTTCCATGGTGGTGTATGAAGGTGGTAAGCCAAAAAGAAGCGATTATCGAAAATTTAAAATAAGGACAGTAAAAGGGCAAGACGATTATAAGGCAATGAAGGAAGTGCTTACAAGAAGATTTCAGCATGGCTTAAAGGAACAATCGGAAAAAAAAGAATCAGCTCAGTATAGTAGCTTTGCTAAATTTCCAGATTTAATTTTAATGGATGGTGGAAAGGGACAGGTAAATATTGCACAAGCAGTGTTAGAAGAGCTAGGACTTCATATTCCAGTTTGCGGTATGGTAAAGGACGATAACCATAGAACCAGAGGTCTTTATTATGAAAATGAGGAAATTGAGTTTCCAAAAAATAGTCAGGGCTTTCAGTTAGTGACAAGAATTCAGGATGAAGCCCACCGCGTAGCAATTTCTTATCATCAGCTTTTAAGGGGGAATACTCAGATTAAGTCGATGCTAGATGATATAAAAGGAGTAGGACCAGCCAGAAGAAAAGCTTTAATGCGACAATTTAAGGATATTAGCCGAATTAAAGAGGCTAGTGTAGAGGAGCTTACCTCGGTAGAAGGAATTACAGAGGTAGTGGCACAGGAAATCTATAATTTTTTTCATTAAACCATAGGAATGTAGAGTAAAATGTGGTAAAATGGTAGTAGTTTTGGGCACATGGTATGAAGTACCAGGGGGAAGGAGGAGCAAAATGTATAATGTAAAGCTAACAAAACTAATTGATAAAATGGAACTTGAGAATTTAACACCAGATATTGATATTTCTGAGGCAGAGATTAACCAATCAGAAATTAACCGACCAGCACTTCAGTTGGCAGGATTTTTTGATTTATTTGATTCAGACCGAGTACAGATTATTGGAAATGTAGAATACCGTTATTTGAATCAGCTTCAGAAGCAAAATAGATTAGGAGAAATATTTGACCAATTATTTGGTGCACAAATTCCTTGTTTAATCTTTTGTAGAGATTTAGAACCACTTCCAGAAATTTATGAAGCATCAAGAAAATATAATATCCCACTTTTAAAGTCAAAGGCAAAAACTTCAGCTTTTATGTCAGAGATTATAAGGTGGCTTAATGTAGAATTAGCACCTCGAATTTCTATCCATGGTGTATTAGTAGACGTATTTGGTGAAGGCGTACTAATTATGGGAGAAAGTGGAATTGGAAAAAGTGAAGCAGCGCTAGAATTAATTAAAAGAGGGCATCGTTTGGTTTCTGATGATGTAGTAGAAATTAAAAAGGTAAGTGAAGTGTCTTTGGTAGGTTCTGCACCTGAGATTACAAGGCATTTTATTGAGCTTAGAGGAATTGGAATTATCGATGTAAAAACCTTATTTGGTGTAGAAAGTGTAAAGCTTACACAAGGAATTGATTTGGTGGTTAAGCTAGAAGATTGGAATAAGGATAATGATTATGACCGTTTAGGACTAGAGGAGCAATACATTGAATTCTTAGGAAATAAAGTAGTGTGTCATTCTATTCCAATTAGACCAGGGCGTAACCTTGCCATTATAGTTGAGACGGCGGCGGTTAACCATAGACAAAAGAAAATGGGTTATAATGCGGCACAAGAATTATACAACCGTGTTACAGGTAGCATTAAACAAAAAGAAGAAAATCAAGAGTAAAAAGGAGAAAAAGCATGGCAGAATTTGGGTTTGGAGTAGACCTTGGAGGGACTACAGTAAAGTTAGGACTATTTGGAGTGGAAGGAAACATTTTAGATAAGTGGGAAATTCCAACTAGAAAAGAAAATCAAGGCGCATACATTTTAGGTGATATTGCAGAAGCCTTAAATAAAAAATTAGAGGAAAGAAACATTCCAAAATATAATGTAGCTGGAGTAGGAATGGGAGTTCCAGGACCAATTAAGGATGATGGAACAGTAATGAAATGTGTTAACTTAGGCTGGGATATTTTTAATGTGGCAGAGGAATTAAGCAAATTAATGGATTTGCCAGTAAAGGTAGGAAATGACGCTAACATGGCAGCCTTAGGTGAAAGTTGGCAAGGCGGTGGAAAAGGGTTTAAAAATGTAGTTATGGTTACCCTTGGAACTGGCGTAGGTGGCGGAATTATTGTAGATGGAAAAATGATTGCTGGAACCAACGGAGCTGGTGGAGAAATTGGACATATTACTATGAACACAGAAGAAACTGCTTCTTGTGGATGTGGTAAAAAGGGTTGCTTAGAGCAATATGCATCTGCAACTGGTATTGTAAATTCAGCAAAAAAATTATTAGCAAGTAGCGATAAGCCTTCTGCATTAAGAGAATTAGATGAGGTTACCTGTAAGGATATTTTTGATTGTGCTAAGGCAAATGATGAATTGGCAAAGGAATTAGTGGAATCCTTAGGAAAAAATCTTGGATTAGCACTAGCGCATATTTCTTGTGTAGTTGATCCAGAGGTATTTGTAATTGGTGGTGGTGTTTCTAAGGCAGGAGACATTTTATTAGAGGTGATTCAAAAGTATTATGTACAGTATGCCTTCCATGCATCAAGAAATACGAAATTTGCATTAGCGAAGCTAGGAAATGACGCTGGAATGTACGGTGGTGCAAAGTTAATATTAGGCAAATAGACGAAAGAGGAGAAGTTTCTCCTCTTTTTTTCGTTATTATTCATATTGTTGTAACAATCAGTTTATTGTATCATAGATATGTATAACATGTTTGGCATAGAAAGGAAAAAAGACCTTTTTATGAAAAGAAATTAGTTATTGGAGAATCCATAATGAACCATAAATTCTTAAAAGAATTAGAAAAAAACATACCACAGTCATGTATTAAGACTATGGAAGATATGAGTGGACATACTACATTTCGGGTAGGTGGGACAGCTCATTATTTTGTTTCTCCTGAAAGTGCTACCCAGATAAAAGAAGTACTTTCTTTGTGTAATCAGTACCAGATTCCTTATTTTGTAATGGGAAAAGGAAGCAATTTATTAGTAGCTGATACAGGCTTTGAAGGACTAATTTTAAGCTGTGGTAAAGGCTTTGATGAAATATCTTGTCAGGATACTGTGATTACTGCTCAGGCGGGAGCCTCTTTAGCAAAGATTGCAAAGGTTGCTTTAGAGAGAGAGCTTACAGGCTTTGAATTCGCAGCAGGAATTCCAGGAACCTTAGGTGGTGCAATATCTATGAATGCAGGTGCCTATGGTGGAGAAATGAAGCAGGTAGTGGAATCTGTTTCAGTATTAACAAAGCAACAAGAAATTCTTACTCTTACTAAGGATATGCTAGGCTTTGGCTATCGCACCAGTGAGATACTAGTGAAGGATTATATTGTACTTTCAGCTAATATTAGGTTGTCTAAGGGCAATCAAGCAGAAATTCAGGATAAAATGAATGAATTAGCAACCCTAAGAAAAGAAAAACAACCCTTAGAATATCCTAGTGCAGGTAGCACATTTAAAAGACCAGAGGGGCATTTTGCAGGTAAATTAATTCAAGATGCAGGCTTAGCAGGCTATAGCATTGGTGGTGCACAGGTTTCGAGTAAGCACTGTGGCTTTGTGATTAATAAAGAAGCTGCAACAGCCAATGATATTTATGATTTGATTCAACACGTTAAGGAAGAAGTAAAACGAAAGTTTCAAGTGGAATTAGAACCAGAGGTTAAGTTTTTAGGAGAGTTTCATTAGGAGTGTGAGAAAATGAGGTTCATAATTGTAACAGGTATGTCTGGGGCTGGAAAGAGTACAACACTTAAGACCTTAGAGGACGCAGGATACTTTTGTGTAGATAATTTACCAATTCAGTTGATACCTAAATTTGCACAAATTGCATATGATAAAGAGAACCCTGTAGACAATGTTGCCATTGGAATTGATATTCGTAGTGGGGCTCAATTAAATGATATTGAATTATATTTAAAGGAAGTAAAAAAAGCTGGCTTTGAATTCGAAATTCTATTTTTAGAGGCAAATGATGAAACCTTAATTCGACGTTACAAAGAAACAAGACGAGCGCATCCCCTAGCAAGAGGAGAGCGAATCGAAACGGGGATTCATTTAGAAAGACAAAAGATTCAGTTTTTAAAGGAACATGCTAGTTATATTATTGATACAAGTAATTTACTGACTAGAGAATTAAAGATAGAATTAGAGAAAATATTCGTAAAAGACGAATCATATAGTAATTTTATTGTTACAATTTTATCCTTTGGCTTTAAGTATGGAATCCCTACTGATTCCGATTTAGTATTTGATGTTAGATTCCTACCGAATCCATATTACGTTCCAGAATTAAAGCCTCTAACGGGCAATGATAAGCCAATTAGGGATTTTGTAATGGAAAGTAAGGAGGCAAATGACTTTTTGGTTAAGCTAGAGGATATGATAGAATTTTTGATTCCGAATTATATGAATGAAGGAAAGAATCAATTGGTTATCAGTATTGGCTGTACTGGTGGCAAGCACCGTTCTGTTACCTTAGTAAATGCTTTATATGATGAAATGAAGGATTTACCTTATGGGGTAAAAAAGGAGCATCGTGATATCGAAAAGGATGCCATTACGAAAAAACTATAATGTAAAAGGATAGGAGCGTGTGTGTTGTGTCTTTTTCAAGTGAAGTGAAAGAGGAGCTTTCTAAGCACATGAGTGAGGCAAGACATTGTCAGATTGCAGAGATTGCAGCAATGATTAGCTTGTGTGGGAAGGTTACCATTTCAGAAAAGGATGAATATGCTGTAAAAATTCACACAGAGAATATTGCTGTGGCAAAGAAATTTTATGAGCTTCTAAAAGCAGCATTTCATATTAAGGCAGCCATTGCCATGAAAAAGAATGTGTATCTTAGAAAAGGAAAATCATACACAGTGGCAGTTAGTAAACACGAAGAGGCAATACAAATTCTAAAAGCCATAAAAGTGTTAGGAAAAGATGGAGAAATTCAGGAAGAAATGTCCATTAGCAACATGGTGGTACAAAACACCTGCTGTAAAAGAAGCTTTATTAGAGGGTCATTCTTATCTTCGGGCTCCATTAGTGACCCAGAGAAAACATACCATTTTGAAATTGTATGTTTATCAGAAGAAAAGGCAAATCAGTTGAAGGAAATGATACAATTTTTTGAAATAGATGCCAAGGTAGTAACACGAAAGAAATATTATGTGGTATATGTAAAAGAAGGTGCCATGATAGTAGATTTACTCAATATTATGGAAGCCCACGTTTCTCTTATGAAGCTTGAAAATGTGCGGATTCTAAAGGATATGAGGAATTCAGTAAATCGAAGAGTCAATTGTGAGACTGCCAATATTAATAAAACTGTCTCCGCTGCAGTAAAGCAGGTGGAAGACATTAAATATATAGAAAAAAGAATCGGTCTTGATGGTCTAGCCCCTGGCTTAGAGGAAATTGCAAGACTGAGATTAGAGCAACCAGAAGCTACCTTAAAGGAGCTAGGAGAAATGCTTCAATCGCCTGTAGGTAAATCAGGTGTTAATCATAGATTGAGGAAACTAAGTGCAATTGCACAGGAATTAAGAGAAAATGAAATCACCTAGAGGGAGGACATTCACAATGATTAGAAAAAATATTAAGATTAAATTAGCATCAGGATTAGAGGCAAGACCAGTGGCATTACTTGTACAAGTAGCTAGCCAATACAACAGTAATATCTTTTTAGAATCAGACGAAAGAAAGATTAATGCAAAAAGTATTATGGGTATGATGAGTCTTGGATTAGCAGCAGGTGAAGAGGTTGTTGTTTGTGCTGATGGTGAAGACGAAGAAGTAGCAATGGAAAACATTGAAAAGTATCTAAGTACAAAATAGTAGCTTAGGAAAAAGAAAAAGTATGTTGCAAAAATATTGATTTGGGTATAAAATCAATTTGCAACATACTTTTTTTGCTTCCATGGCTCAGTTGGTAGAGCAACGCATTCGTAATGCGTGGGTCGAGGGTTCGAGTCCCTTTGGAAGCTTTTTTTGTGGCTTTTTTTAGTCCTTTGATAAAAAGTGCATCTTTCCTGACTGACTAGGCGCAGCTTCTCCTACTTCGTTTTGGTCGTAGGTATAGCTACTAGTAAAGGTATGAGATAATTTTGAGGCACAAGCTGGGCAATAGCGGCCAGAACGTAATTTTGCCCCACATAACTCGCATTTAATAAAAATATTAGAGTTTGCAGGAATTTCTAGGCGCCCTTCTCTTAAATATACTTCAATCTGATGAATACTTACGTTGGTGGCAGCTGAGAGCTCCTCTGTAGTAGCCGTTCCATGTTCATAAAGATATTTCTTGATTCGTTCAAATATTTCATTATCAATAGCAAGACAGCTAGGACAATACATATGTCCAATCCCATAATAGTTAAAAATTCGCTTACAGCGTTTACAGTTTTTGGGTGTAGAAGAAGCTGATGGATGTGATGTTGTCATTGTGATTCCCCCCCTATTTTTGAAATGAAAATTATTTTCTTAACTACTATTTTCCTACGTTTTTGGAGGAATGTCAACATAAAAGGGAAAAAAGTGTCGCTTTGCAGCGACATTTTTTTTCGTTATAGGAAATTGCGTCTTTAGACGCACTAGAATCGAGTTTGCAACGTAAACTCTTAAGAACCGTTTACGGTTCTTTTTTATTTTTCTTCGTTCATAATTTCTTTGATATCTGGAATGTTTCCAAGGATTGGGATTAAGATAGTAGCAATGATTAAACCGCCTATTCCTTGTACGATATTTCCTACTACACCAGTTACAGCGATAGAGAAGCCTTTTAAGCAGGTTTCAAATAGAAGGTATCCTACAGTTACAATTACGATTGCGGCGATTCCGCATAGGATTCCACCGATGATATAGCTTTTGATGCCTTTGATTGCTTTTGAAATTAGTTTGAAAATATAGGCAGCAGCTACAGCGGCTAAGGCTTTGATAATGAGAGTAGCTGGTGCAAAGACAAAGTAGCCTGTAAATACATCGGCAAACATAGAGCCAATTCCAGCAGCTAATCCACCATAGATTGGTCCAAGAATGATACCTGATAAAATAACAAATCCGTCCCCTAAATGGATATATCCACCAGTTGGACTAGGACATTGAATTAACATAGTTGCGATACAGCATAATGCAGCAAAAAGTGCTGACAATACGTATTTTTTTAAATTCTTCATACATTTTCCTCCGTTTTGAAGTGTTTTTCGTTAAAAAAGTTTACACAATATAATATAAGAAAATTGGCTTATATAAAATAGCCAGATATTGCAAAAAACATGGTGCCACTTTTAAGGAGAAAGCCATATACAAGGGACGGTAGAATATGCTACAATGATTAAAAATAATATTTTTGGGAGGAAATGAATATGCCATTTATTGATTCAAAGATTACAGGAGAAGTATCAAGAGAAAAAAGGGAGACAATTAAGTCTAAGCTAGGTCAGGCAATTTCTATTGTAAATAAGCCTGAGAGCTTTTTAATGGTTGGTTTTGAGGATAATTATGATTTGTATATGGGAGGAAAACATCTTGATCAGGGTGCGTATGTTTCTGTTAGCTTATTTGGAAATAGTACGAAGGATGCGTATAATCAAATGACTGCAGAAATTTGTAAGATTTTTGAAGAGGAGTTAGCAATTCCGCCTGCAAATGTGTATGTAACCTACCATGGAGTAAACGATTGGGGATGGAACGGAAGTAACTTTTAGGGAGATAGGTAACGGCGAAACACATGGGTATTTATCCTGTTGTATAAAATATACATACCAACGCAAGCACGCTCTCGCTACGTTGTCCCGCGTTGCACCACATAATGCGTCAAAATACGACGCATAAGTGGCGACGGGGACAAAGTGCTTGCTTATGGAATTGTATATTTTGTACAA
>JAFPBJ010000077.1 GCA_017390525.1 Lachnospiraceae bacterium
AAATTGCACATTGGCTATATTTTTTCTTTATCTCTTCTATTTTTTTTACTTGATTATTCATTGATCATATCCACCATCGCTTCCATGGCATATAAATATCCCTTTAATCCAAGTCCTGCTAGCTGTCCATTACAAACTGGTGCCGTAACAGAATGGTGTCTAAATTCCTCTCTCTTGTATACATTGGAAATGTGTACCTCCAGCTTTGGAAGCTGAATAGAAGCCAATGCATCACGAATGGCATAGCTGTAATGAGTAAATGCCCCTGGATTAATTATAATTCCATTGGTTCCATCAGAGTAAGCCTCTTGAATTCGATCAATAATAGCCCCCTCATGGTTACTTTGAAATACATCCACCTGAATGTCTAATTCCATTGCTTTGGCTTCTAGGATGGAAAGTAAATATTCATAATTTTCCTCTCCATAGATACCTTTTTCTCTAATGCCTAAAAAATTAATGTTTGGTCCGTTGATTACGAGTAATTTCATTGATATATCCCTCTATTTCTTCTACAATTTGCTCAAAGGAGCGGTTATCAGTTTTTATATAGCGGTGGCACACTCTTCTGTAAATTGGTTCCCGCTGTTTTAAAATTTTGTGTATTTTTTCTTTTGGGTTGTCCCCTTGTAATAGTGGTCTAGTAGTATCATACTTTAGACGCTGATATATGGTATTTTCCGAGGATTTTAAATAAATCACTGTTCCCATATTTCTTAAAGGTCTTTGATTGGCTCTTCTTAGTGGAAGCCCACCACCAGTAGCCACTACATACCCCTCTAGCTTATGAGATAAATCCTTTACCACTTTCGTTTCTAGCTTTCTAAAATATTCTTCACCTTTCTCATTAAAAATATCAGATATTTTTTTTCCTTCTAGCTCTTCAATATAAGCATCTGTGTCAATGAAGTTATAGTTCATCTTCTTTGCTAGTCGCTTTCCCACTGAGGACTTTCCTGTTCCCATAAATCCAATTAAAATAATATTTTTACCTATCATTTTGTCTTTCCTTCCAATGCACTTACTAGCTCCTCATATACTTCATCAGCAAGCTCTTCCTCTATCTTGCATTGATTCCATAATTCATAAGCAATCAAGCCTTGATATAATAGCATCCTAAGTCCATTCATGGTCTTTGCCCCTGCCTCCTTAGCAAGACGCATAAACTTCGTCTGGGCTGGATTGTAAATTAAGTCTACTGCAGTATGTACCTTTTCATAAAAGGAGGCTTCCTCTACCACTGCTTGATCCTTAGTCGCTGGTAGTCCAATACTTGTAGTTTGAAACGCAAGATAGGAATGATTTGGAAGCTCACTTATGTTAGATAGTTCCATAGGAATTACTATGTCCTTCTTAAAATGGTTATTCATATCCTGTGCAATGTCCTTAGCCTTTTGTAAAGTACGATTGGCTAAATAAATAACCTTAGCCTTCTCCATGGCACACATATATACTACCGCTTTGGCTGCACCACCTGCTCCTAAAATTACGACCTCTTCATCCTTTAAGGAAATCTGATTTACCTTAAGTGCTCGAAGAAGCCCAAGCATATCTGTATTATAGCCTTTATAGCCCCCTTCTACAGGTACTAATGTATTCACGGCACCGATGGCTTTGGCTGC
>JAFPBJ010000078.1 GCA_017390525.1 Lachnospiraceae bacterium
AATATAGAAATTCAAGCAAAATAATATGAAGGAGATAATATCAATGGAAAAATACAACAATTGGAAACTTAAGTTTTATACAATATGGGCAGGGCAGGCAGTATCATTAATCACTAGTGCCATCCTGCAAATGGCGATTATTTTTTACCTTACAGAAAAAACTGGATCTGCGATGGTCTTGTCTATGGCTTCACTAGTAGGTTTTTTACCCTATGCGGTCTTTGGACCTGCAATTGGTGTGCTAGTGGATCGTCATGATAGGAAGAAGATAATGATTGGTGCTGATTTAATTATCGCAGCAGCTGGTGCAGTGCTTGCTATTGTTGCATTCTATATGGAGCTACCTGTCTGGATGGTTATGATAGTATTGTTTATCCGTAGCATTGGAACAGCTTTTCATACCCCAGCACTCAATTCGGTTACACCACTTTTAGTACCAGAAGAGCAGCTAACGAAATGCGCAGGCTATAGTCAGTCTTTGCAGTCTATAAGCTATATTGTTAGTCCGGCAGTTGCAGCACTCTTATACTCCGTTTGGGATTTAAATGCTATTATTGCCATCGACGTATTGGGTGCTGTGATTGCATCTATTACGGTAGCAATTGTACGTATACCTAAGCTGGGTGATCGAGTGCAAAGTTTGGAACCAAATTTCATAAGAGAAATGAAAGAAGGAATTGTCGTTCTGAGACAAAACAAAGGATTGTTTGCCTTATTACTCTTAGGAACACTATATACTTTTGTTTATATGCCAATTAATGCACTATTTCCTTTAATAAGCATGGATTACTTTAATGGAACACCTGTGCATATTTCTATTACGGAAATTTCCTTTGCATCTGGAATGTTAGCAGGAGGCTTATTGTTAGGAAGATTAGGGAGCTTCGAAAAGCGTGTATTACTAATAACAAGTTCTTTTTTTATAATGGGGGCCAGTTTAGCCGTTTCGGGAATACTTCCTCCAAATGGATTTGTAATATTTGTAGTTTGCTGTGCAATAATGGGGCTTTCGGTGCCATTTTATAGCGGTGTGCAAACAGCTCTTTTTCAGGAGAAAATTAAGCCTGAATATTTAGGACGTGTATTTTCTTTGACCGGAAGTATCATGTCACTTGCTATGCCAATTGGGTTAATTCTATCTGGGTTCTTTGCTGATAGAATCGGTGTAAATCATTGGTTTTTACTATCAGGTGTTTTAATTATTGGCATTGCCATAGCTTGCCCCATGATAACTGAGGTTAGAAAATTAGATTTAAAACAAAATTCATAGGAGGGACCATATTTATGTATTTAATTTTCATGTAATTCTTCCTGCTAAAATCGCAGGGTTTTCCCTGCGTACAAGCAAAAGAAAACATGCGATTATAGACAGGAGGAAATGTTATGGAATTGATATTAAAAGCAAAAGATATTCGTGTGGAATTCAAAGGACGCGATGTTTTAGATATAAATGAATTAGAAGTATATGATTATGACCGTATTGGTTTAGTAGGAGCAAATGGTGCTGGAAAAAGCACTTTACTCAGGGTACTTTTAGGAGAATTAACTCCCCCAGGATGTAA
>JAFPBJ010000079.1 GCA_017390525.1 Lachnospiraceae bacterium
ATATTTTTTCCATTTAAAATAACCTCTCCACTGGTAGGCTTATCTAGCGCTGCAAGAATATTTAAAAGGGTTGTTTTTCCTGAGCCTGACTCTCCCATAATTGCAACATATTCGCCCTCTTCCACTGAAAAATGAATGTTACTTAGGGCTTGTACCTGATTTCCACCAAGTCTTGTTGTATATATTTTCTTTAAATTGTTTACCTCTAAAATTGCCATAACGCATTTCCTTTCTTGTTGTTTTTATGAATGTACCCTGTTGTTGTATTTAATATAACAAAAAAGGAAAAGGCAAGCTATCGATTTAGCTTACATTTTCCTTTTATTTCTTACAATGTTGTAAGATTAGCGTAAGTATGATTCCTCTTGGCTTTTCGGAAAGGACAACACCACCCTTGTCCCTTTTCCTTCCTCTGATTCTATGCGAATTCTGTGATTCATTTTCATCATAATACGGTTACAAAGATACAAACCAATTCCTGTAGAATGCTTATGGTTATGACCATTATAGCCTGTGTACCCCTTTTCCATTACTCGAGGCAAATCTTCTGCTCGAATTCCAATGCCATTATCCTCAATTATAAGCGTTCTCTCCCCTTGCATATAAATAGACACGCATCCACCCTTTGCATATTTAATGGCATTAGATAAAATCTGTTCCACCACAAAGCCAAGCCATTTCTTATCAGAAAGCACTTGAACATTTACTTTATCATATTGCAGCTTTACTTTTTTCCTTATAAAAAGTCTGGCATACTTATGTATGGCCTCTTTTAGCACCTCATCTAATTCCACCCGTTTTATCACAAAATCCGTAGACTCGGAATCTAGTCGCATATACTGTAATGCCATTTCTACATATTGCTCAATGCGAAATAGCTCGTCCTGCTCCTCTTGTGTATCCACCTCACTAGCCTTCTCTTGAAGCAAAAGGCGTAGTGCTGCTATGGGGGTTTTGATTTGATGCACCCACATAGTGTAATATTCCCTTAAATCTGTCATTTTAGCAGTGGCTTCATTCTCATACCTTGTCTTTTCATTGTCGAGCTGGCGAATCAGCTTTTGATAAGCTTCCTCTTCTACTGACTTAGGCTCCTCTAAATATTCCACAATATTTTCAATGTAAGCTTCCATTTTTTGAAGCCTTAATTGTCTACGAATCGCTACAAACATGTCAATACCTAAAAATGCAACTAGCAAAAACAAAGTAATGAAAAATCCGTAAAGAATCTCCGAATGCTCATTATTACTGCAAACAAAAACAAGCATCATAAGAAAAATAGAAGTAACATATAAAGTAATCCACTTCATATGCTCTTTCAAATAAGAAAAAACTAATTTCATACTCGATACCCGATTCCCTTCTTCGTTATAATGAAATCTTCTAAGCCAATTGCCTCTAATTTTTTGCGCAAGCGATTGATATTAACGGACAAGGTATTTTCATCCACATAGCTGTCATCCTCCCACAGCTTAGTCATAATAATGTCGCGACTTACCACCTTATCCTTATTTTCCATAAGAACCTGTAAAATCTTTAATTCATTTTTGGTAAGCTCCACCTTTTCCTCCCTAAAAAGAAGGGTTGCTTCTGTTAGATTTAGCATAGCACCCTTGTGTTCCAACACACTAGATTGTCCCACAAAATCGTAGCTTCTTCGAAGCATCGCCTGAATTTTCGCCGTAAGTACATCCATATCAAAGGGCTTTGCAATAAAATCATCGCCTCCCATATTGACTGCCATTACAATATTCATATTATCTGATGCTGAGGATACAAATATCACTGGAACCTTTGAAACCTTTCGAATCTCACCACACCAATAATAGCCATTATAAAAGGGAAGCTTTACATCCATTAATACTAAATGGGGCTCAAACTCCGTAAACTCTTGCATTATTTTCGAGAAATCCGTTGTACAATGCACCTCATAATCCCAGCCCTCTAGCTGTTTCTTTATGGTTCTTGCAATGACCTCATCATCCTCTACAATATATATTTTATACATGCTTTATCCTTTCTAGGTACAGTCAGACATATGTGAAATGCACCTAAAGCTTTATTATTGAATAAAATATAGAAAATTTAAAATATATTTCGCATTACCTATATTGTTTTAAATATATTACTCTTCTACAACACCTTTGATAAAAACTCCTTAAGTCTCGGATGGGTTGGATTGGTAAATATTTCTTCTGGCGTTCCACTTTCCGCAATTTTTCCTTGGTCAAAAAATACAACTTTACTTGCCACTTCTCTAGCAAAGCCCATTTCGTGGGTAACACAAATCATTGTAATACCACTTCCAGCTAGTCCCTTCATTACATCTAGAACCTCTCCTACCATTTCAGGATCTAGTGCAGAGGTAGGCTCATCAAACAATATCGCCTCTGGCTCCATTGCTAGCGCTCTACAAATTGCCACACGTTGCTTTTGTCCGCCTGACAATTGATTGGGATATGCATCCTTTTTATCGGCAAGACCTACTCTTTCTAGCAACTCCATTGCTTTCGATTCCGCCTCTTTTTTTGTCTTTTTCTTAAGCTCCATAGGACCTATCGTAAGATTTTTAAGAATGGTCATATGAGGAAATAGGTTAAAGTTCTGAAAAACCATCATCATTTTTTGTCTTTGTTTATTAATATCCACTTTTTTATCATTAATATTGATTCCGTCTACAAATATTTCTCCACCTGTAGGCTCCTCAAGATGATTGATACATCTTAAAAATGTGGATTTTCCACAGCCAGATGGACCAATAATTGCTATCACTTCCCCCCTTTTAATATCCATATTAATTCCATCTAATACAGTTAGCTGGTGAAAGGACTTTTTCAAATCACGAATCTGAATCATAATATCATCCTTTTGATAGATTGATTTATTTTCC
>JAFPBJ010000080.1 GCA_017390525.1 Lachnospiraceae bacterium
CATGGTGTCATTATACCCAAAAGAAGAGCAAGTGGTTTAACAGCAACTGTAGCAAGAACCTCTTGTGGTGCCATTAATTATACGCCTGTTGCAAAGGTAACTAATTTAGCTCAGACCATAGAAATGCTAAAGGAGCAAGGAATGTGGTTTGTATGTGCCGATATGGGTGGAACAACCATGTACCAGCTTAATTTAACAGGTCCTATTGGATTAGTAATCGGAAATGAAGGGGACGGAGTAAAACGATTAGTAAAGGAAAAATGTGATTATATTGCAAGTATTCCTATGAAGGGAGAAATTGACTCTTTAAATGCTTCTGTTGCAACAGGCGTACTAGCATACGAAATTGTAAGACAAAGATTGCAAAGCATAAAAAAGTAGCTTAAAAAGTGCAAAGCAATTAAAAGAAAGGGGGATGACTAGAAAAATGTTAGACAGATTAAATCAACAATATGAGCAATATACGGATGAGGAGCTAGTAGGACATGTAAAGGAAGGGGAAAAGGAGCCGGTAGAATATTTACTAATGAAATATAGTGGGTTAGTAAAAAAGATTGCCCGTTCCTTCTATATTACTGGTGCAGACTCTGAGGATTTGATACAAGAGGGAATGATTGGGCTATATACTGCCATAAGAGATTATGATGAGGAAAATAATGCAAAGTTCTCTACCTTTGCCAGACTTTGTATAGAAAGAAAAATATACAGTGCAGTAACGGCAGCAGCAAGAAAAAAACACGGTCCTCTTAATACCTATGTGTCCTTTTATACCCCTGCATATCAGAACGAAGAGGAAAATGAAGTGGCGCTAGGGGATATTTTAGAAGATAAGGATACTTTTTCTAATCCAGAGGAATTTGTACTTGACAAAGAAAGAATCAATATGATAGAATATGGAATTGATGAGCGGCTTAGTGAATTAGAAAAGCAGGTGCTAGGATATTACTTAGATGGTGTAGGCTATATTGATATAGCCAATACATTAGATAAGTCACCTAAGTCTATTGATAATGCACTTCAGCGAATTCGTAAGAAGCTTAGTGATATGTAATTGCTGCTATGGCTCAGGCGGTAGAGCGTCGCCTTGGTAAGGCGGAGGTCACGGGTTCAAGTCCCGTTAGCAGCTTTCGATTTAGAGGTTGGGATAGAGTTCCTAGCCTCTTTTTTTGTGATTCTTTTGTCTAATTTCTTAACAAATTCAAATGTTACTAAAATGTTACAAGCTATTTTGGTGCAAATGTTACAAAAAAGTAGGGAAAAGAATGAGGATGTTGGGGGTTGATTTTTCGTTAGAGCAAAATAAAAGTGTGAAATATGCACAAAAATATGTTGAAAAATTGTTATAAATCTATACTAATAACAGAAAAAAGTGACTTTTGTAAAAAAATGTTAAAACAGAAAAGGGATTTAAAGGTTGATTTTTTGAAAGAAAGTTGTTATAATTGTTTCAAAATTGTTAAGTAAATATTACTGAGATACACAAGAATGTGTAGGAATTATTGCTAAGTCATTGCTTAAGCAAAGGATTTGTTAAGAATCAGTAATGGAAACAAGAAAGGAAAATGCGAGCTGTTAGATTTAACAGACTATGCATAGGTATAAGTTTGGAAGTAAACTTCCAAATATTTATTAGTAGCAGTATTGCAAGCAGAGCTTGCAATATGCAGGAGGTATAAAAATGAAGACAAAAATGAAAAAGATAGCAACTTTATTACTTATGATATTATTATGTGTCACAACTACAACACCAGTTTTTGCAGCAGAAAAGGAAGAGGAAGATGTAAAGACTAAAAATGCTATAAAGAAGAATGTAACAGTAGAAACAGTAATGTATACCAATGAAGAAGTAAAGTTACTTGCATGTTTAATTCAAGCAGAAGCAGGCAACCAATCCTTTAGAGGAAAGGTAGCAGTAGGAAATGTAGTATTAAACAGAGTAAAAAGTCCAAAATACCCTAACACAATTAAGGGAGTAATTTATGATAAAAGATGGGCACCACAATTTTCTGTTACAGTAAATGGCTCATTAAAAAATAAGCTTGCTAATTACAATAAGTCAAAGCCAGAAGAATGTATTAAGGCAGCTAAGGCAGCATTAAACGGAACAAATTATGTAGGAAGCTATATGTATTTTAGAAGATATACAAGAGATTATGCAAACCAATTAGGAAAAGGAAATTACAAAGTAATTGGAGCACATATTTTCCATTAATTATTAGGTGAGTAAAAGGTTCTTTAGAATTGAATTCTAGAGAGCCTTTTTTGTTAGAATGAAACAGTAAAAGGAAATTATTTGACATCTTCTTAGAAAATGTGTAATAATCTTTATCGTATTCCCTAAAAAAGGTTATGTTTTCTGGGGAGAATAAAAAAAGTGGAGGAGTCAACAAAATGAAAGTAAAAATGAAACAAACTCTTGGAATTGTTCTTTCTGTGGCATTGGTATTTTCTTCTGCAGCCTGTAGCTTTCAGAAGGAAGATCCAAAGGAGCAAAAGAAATTTGATGAATTTTTAGAAGAGCAATTTATTGATAGTGTAGAGGAGGATTCTCTTAGCTTACATTTCTACGTTAAGAATCCAGAGGATTTTGGTATTAAGGAACCAGAGGCTGATGTAGGTAGCTACAGCTATGATGAATTAAAAAAGAGTGTTGAAGAGTGTAAAGAGGTACAAAAGGAACTAAAAAACTTTAAATACAAAGCTCTTTCAAAGGAGCAACAAATTACTTATGATACTCTAGTTGCCTTTCTTGAAACCCAGACCAAATATGAAGGATATGAATATTATCAAAATCCATTTTCTTATAGTTCAGGAATTCCTACGAATCTAGTGACTAATTTTACAGAATTTCGTATTGAATCAGAAGAGGATATCAAATTATATCTTGCTTTACTAGATGATGTGGATGATTTAATGGAGGATTTAATTGCATTTGCTAAGGAACAGTCAAAGGAAGGCTTGTTTATGCCAGATTTTGCTGTAGATGCTACAGTAGAGCAAATGAAAAAGTCAGTGATTGATGCAAAGGAAAATGCCTTAGTTTTAGTATTTAATAGCAAGGTGGATAAGGTAGAAGGTCTCTCAGAAGAGCAAAAAGAGGAGTATAAAAAGGCTGGAGAGCAGAAGATGAATGAAGTAGTAATCCCTGCATATAAAAAATTAGCTGATGAATTAGAAGGATTAAAGGGTACTGGCAAAAATGAAGAAGGAATTTGTAAATTTGAAAAAGGAAAAGAATTTTATGAGATTCTTGCAAAGGACAAAACTTCTTCTAATATGTCTGTAAAAGAAATGATTGAAATGACTGAGGATGCAATGGAAGAAAGTCTAAAAGAAATGCAAACCTTAATTGTAAGCAATCAGGATTTAATTTCTGTTTATATGGATAATTTTGAGTCGGTTTCGTTGCCAGTGAACCAACCAAAGGAAATGTTAGATTATTTAAATGAACATGCAGATGAATATTTTCCAGAGGTATCTGATACCAATTATTCTGTTGAAGCGCTTCATAAATCCTTAGAAACAGATAATGTTTTAGCTTATTTCTTAGAACCACCAGTGGATGACAATAGTGATAATATTATTAAGTACAATGAAACTGCTTCTAAAAAAGGAAAAGTGAATTTTTATCAAACCATTGCACATGAAGGATACCCAGGACATTTATACCAAAGTATTTACACAGATGATAAGAAAACACCATACATTAGAAAGCTGATAAATTTCTTAGGTTGTTCAGAGGGTTGGGCAATGTATGCAGAAAGCTATGCTACTTTGCTAGCAGGTATGGATGAAGATGTAGCTGAGCTAATTAATTTAAATACAAAATTAAATTATGCTATTAGTGCTAGAGTGGATTTAGGTGTAAATTATGAAGGCTGGGACCTTAAAAAGCTAGAGGAGTATATGACAAATCTAGGCTTAGACAGTTCTATGGCAAAGGAATTATTTGAAAGCGTAGTGGAAGAGCCTGCTAGTATTTTGCCTTATTCCTTAGGATATTTACAGATTGAGGAATTAAAAGAAGAGGCACAGGATCAGTTAGGCAAAAAATTTGATGAAAAAGAATTTAACAAAGTATTGCTAGATACAGGAAATACAAGATTTGATATTGTAGAGAAGCAAGTAGAAGCATATATCAAAGAAACAAAATAATGAAAAGTAATTGTAAATAAAAAGAGTTACCATAAAAACCTACTACAATGGCGTAAAAACACACATAGTAGGTTTTTATTTGCTTTCTTGGTACTTTACATAAAATTTAAAACATGATACAATCAATATAATTATGGATTTTTCTGCTCTTTTGGAATTAAGAAGAATAGAAGAACCAACTACTGTAGGAGGACATAGGAATGGAACAAGAAGTGATTTCAAAGAATTTTATTGAACAAATAATAGAAAAAGATATAGAGGAAGGTGTCTATCCTAAGATTGTAACAAGATTTCCACCAGAGCCAAATGGATATTTACACATTGGTCATGCTAAGTCAATTTTATTAAATTATGGATTGGCACAAAAATATAACGGAACCTTTCATTTGCGATTTGATGACACCAATCCTATGAAAGAAAAGGCAGAATATGTTGATTCTATGATAAGGGATATTGAATGGCTTGGAGTAGATGCCAAGGAACATTTGTATTTTGCTTCTGATTATTTTGATCAAATGTATGAGGCAGCTGTAAAATTAATTAAAAAGGGTAAGGCATATGTGTGCGATTTATCCCCTGAAGAAATTAGAGAGTACAGAGGAACCTTAAAAGAGCCAGGAAAAGATAGCCCATATAGAAATCGAACAGTAGAAGAAAATCTACAGCTTTTTGAAGATATGAAGAACGGAAAAGTAGAGGATGGAAAGAAGGTTCTTCGTGCGAAAATCGATATGGCATCAGGAAACATTAATATGAGAGATCCAATTCTTTATCGTGTGGCTAGGGTAGAGCATCATAACACGAAGGATAAATGGTGCATTTATCCAATGTATGATTTTGCACATCCCATTGAAGATGCCATTGAAGGAGTTAGTCACTCTATTTGTACGTTAGAATTTGAAGATCATCGTCCACTTTATGAATGGGTGGTAAATGAATTAGAGTATGAGCATCCACCAAAGCAAATTGAATTTGCTAAGCTATATTTAGACCATGTAATTACAGGAAAAAGATATATTAAAAAATTAGTAGATGAGAAGATTGTAGATGGTTGGGATGATCCTAGACTTGTATCTTTAAGTGGTTTAAGACGTCGCGGAGTTACAAAGGACGCCATTAAAATGTTTATGGAGCTAGTAGGTGTATCAAAAAGTCACAGTACAGTCGATTATGCTATGTTCGAATATTGTATTAGAGAGGACTTAAAGCTAAAACGTCCTAGAATGATGGCAGTACTTGATCCAATTAAAGTAGTGATTACCAATTACCCAGAAGGGGAAGTAGAATATTTAGAGGTAGAAAATAATCAGGAAAATGAAGAAATGGGAAAAAGAACAGTACCATTTTGCAGAGAATTATATATTGAACGAGAGGACTTTATGGAAGAGCCTCCTAAGAAATATTATAGATTTTTCCCAGGAAATGAAGTTCGCCTAAAAAATGCTTATTTCTTAAAATGCAACGATTATATCAAGGATGAAAATGGTGTTGTGACTGAAATACATTGTACCTATGATAAGGAAACAAAGAGCGGTTCAGGCTTTACTGGTAGAAAGGTAAAAGGTACCATTCATTGGGTTGCAGCTCCTTTTGCAATAAAGGCAGAGGTAAGGTTATATGAGAACTTAGTGGATGAAAATGCAGAACAATCAAATGAAGATGGTTCCTATAATTTAAATCCAAATTCCTTAACAGTGTTAAAAAATTGTTATGTGGAACCAAATTTAAAGGATGCCAAGCCACTTGACAGCTTTCAATTTTTAAGACATGGATATTTCTGTGTAGATGAAAAGGATTCCACTCCAGAACATTTAGTATTTAATCGAATTGTATCAATGAAGAGTTCTTATAAAAAGTAATAACTAAAAAGTAATAACAGATTGTAAAGCCGTAAAAAGCCACAAGGGAAATCTTGTAATGCTTTGGAATGGAGGTAAATATGAATATTTTTTCTGGATTAGAGGGACTAGGCTTTGATGGACTAGAGGGCTTTGACATTTTTGAAGAAGAATTAGAAGAGAAAAAGAAAAAAGAGCAAGAACAACACAAAATTCAAAAGCCAAAAATAAAAGAAGAAGATGTAGTATTTGATAAAACTATGACTTGTCCAGTTTGTGATAAGAATTTTACTACTAAGGCTGTAAAGACAGGAAAGGCTAAGCTAGAGGGAACAGATACAGATTTACGACCTAGATATGAATTGGTAGATTCTCTAAAATATGATGCTGTGGTTTGCCCTTACTGTGGATATGCTAATTTCTCAAGAGGCTTTCAGAACATTTTAAATGCACAGGCGAAGCTTGTAAGGGAACAGATTACTTCTAATTTTAAAGGAATTTGTCATGATGGTGCTATTTATTCTTATGATGAATCAATTGAACGTCATAAAATGGTATTACTAAATTGCGTAGTAAAAAAGGGAAAAACCAGTGAAAGAGCATATGCTTGCTTAAAGCTTGCTTGGATATTAAGAGGAAAGGCGGAAAGTCTTACAGAAGATACACCAGAGAATAAAAAAGCGAAAGCAGCACTAAAAAAAGAGGAACTTGATTTACTAGGCAAGGCATATTATGGTTTTGTGGCAGCCTTTCCTAAGGAAAGTTTTCCAATGTGTGGCATGGATGATTTAACTGTTACTTACTTGGCAGCAGATTTAGGGCGTCAAATTGGTAAATACAACGAAGCAAATGCACTTCTTTCTAGAGTGATTACCTCAAGAACTGCGAATGAAAGAATTAAGGATAAAGCTAGAACGATTCGTGATATGATTAAGGAAGAAAAGAAAAAACAAGATAGTCAGGTGTAAGGTAATGAAGAAGAAAACGAAACACAATCATACAAAGAAGAAAAAAACTGAATATCGTTATGTATATATTATGCTTTCACAAACTAGCACATATGCAGCTCGTTTGATAAAAATGTATACAAGAGAACCTTACGCTCATGTATCCATTGCTTTAGACAAGGATCTAAAGGAAATGTATAGCTTTGGAAGGAAGCGTCTTCATAATCCGTTGCTTGCAGGCTTTGTGGCAGAGGATATTGAAAAAGGCGTATTTGCACAGAATCCAAATAATCGTTGTAGTATCTATGAGCTGAAAGTAACTAGTGAACAATACGATGCCATAGTAAGAGAAATTGAAATATTTAAAGAAAATAAAGAAAAATATTCCTATAATTTCCTTGGTATTGCAGGCTGTATGGTGCATTATCCTGTTAATTTAGACACTAGATATTTTTGTTCTCAATTCGTGGCATATATTCTAATGAGAAGTGGTGTACAGCTATTTGATAAAAATTATGGCTTAATTAGACCTTTTGATTTTAGAATTAACCCAAGATTAAAACGAATTTATCGAGGAAAAATTTGTAATTACTATAGTGTAAGAAATATTATGCTAGAGCAGGAACAACAAGAGGAACAGTTGTTATCAGTATAAAATATTTTAATTCTTTATAAGGCAAAATATCGCTTCGGTGTTTTGTCTTATTTTTTATTCAAAACGATAAAAAGTAATAAAAAACAATGAAAAACAGAGAAAAAGAGAGAAAACAAAAGAAAAAGGAATGTTTTTCACTATTTTGTAGAAAAATAACGATAAAATCTACTTGCATTTTTAGTGGAAACAAACTAATATAATAGTATCAATTAGCACTCGGTTCAAACGAGTGCTAACAAACCAGAAAATTTAAGGAGGAACATAGAATGAAATTAGTACCATTAGGAGATAAGGTTGTATTAAGACAATTAGAGGCAGAAGAAACAACAAAGTCTGGAATTGTTTTACCAGGACAGGCAAAAGAAAAACCACAACAAGCAGAAGTAGTAGCAGTAGGACCTGGGAATGTAGTAGATGGAGAAACTGTAAAAATGGAAGTAGCAGTTGGGGATAAAGTTATTTATTCTAAATATGCAGGTTCAGAAGTAAAATTAGAGGATGAAGAATTTATTGTTGTTAAACAATCAGATATTCTTGCAATCGTAAAATAAGATACTTTTAGTTCAAACAAAAATAGGAGGCTTTATTTATTATGGCAAAAGAAATTAAATATGGTGCTGAGGCTAGAAAAGCACTTGAATCAGGAGTAAATCAATTAGCAGACACAGTTAGAGTTACATTAGGACCAAAAGGAAGAAACGTAGTATTAAGCAAATCCTTTGGAACTCCACTTATTACTAACGATGGTGTAACCATTGCAAAAGATATTGAATTAGAAGATGCATTTGAAAATATGGGTGCACAAATTGTAAAAGAAGTTGCAACAAAAACAAATGATGTAGCAGGTGATGGTACTACTACAGCAACAGTTTTAGCACAAGCAATGATTAATGCAGGAATGAAAAACCTTGCAGCAGGTGCAAACCCAATTATCTTAAGAAAAGGTATGAAAAAAGCGACTGATACAGCTGTAAAAGCAATTAGTGAAATGAGTAGTGTAATTTCAGGAAAAGAACAAATTGCAATGGTTGCAGCAATTTCAGCTGGAGACGAAGAGGTTGGTAAGCTAGTAGCAGATGCAATGGATAAAGTATCTAACGATGGTGTAATTACCATTGAAGAATCTAAGACAATGTTAACTGAATTAGATTTAGTAGAAGGTATGCAATTTGATAGAGGATATATTTCAGCATATATGGCAACAGATATGGAAAAAATGGTTGCTGAATTAGATAATCCATACATCTTAATTACTGATAAGAAAATTTCAAATATTCAAGAAATTTTACCATTATTAGAACAAATCGTTCAAAGCGGAGCAAAATTATTAATTATTGCTGAAGATATTGAAGGTGAAGCATTAACTACTTTAATTGTAAATAAATTAAGAGGAACATTTAACGTGGTTGCAGTAAAAGCTCCTGGTTATGGTGATAGAAGAAAAGAAATGTTAGAGGATATCGCTATTTTAACAGGTGGTACTGTGATTTCTGAGGAAGTAGGCCTTGATTTAAAAGAAACTACCTTAGAACAATTAGGACGTGCAAAATCTGTAAAAGTTGAAAAAGAAAATACTGTAATTGTAGATGGTTTAGGAGCAAAGGATGCAATTGATGCCCGTATTAGCCAAATCAAAGCAAACCTAGAAGAAACTACTTCTGAATTTGATAAAGAAAAATTACAAGAAAGACTTGCAAAATTAGCAGGTGGTGTAGCAGTAATTCGTGTAGGTGCAGCAACTGAAACAGAAATGAAAGAAAATAAATTACGTCTTGAAGATGCATTAGCAGCAACAAGAGCAGCAGTAGAAGAAGGAATTATCTCTGGTGGTGGTTCTGCTTACATTCATGCATCAAAAGAAGTAGCAAAATTAGCTGCAACTCTTTCAGGAGATGAAAAAACGGGTGCTGAAATTATCTTAAAGGCACTTGAAGCACCATTATTCCACATTAGTGCAAATGCAGGCTTAGAAGGCTCTGTTATTATTAATAAAGTAAGAGAATCTGAGGTTGGAACTGGCTTTGATGCATTAAATGAAAAATATGTAAATATGATTGAAGCAGGAATTATTGATCCAGCTAAGGTAACAAGAAGTGCATTACAAAATGCAACAAGCGTAGCATCTACTTTACTTACAACAGAATCAGTGGTAGCTGACATTAAAGAAGAAATTCCAGCACCAGCAATGCCAGCTGGTGGAATGGGTATGATGTAATAAAAACAGTCTGAGAATATAAGGACAAAATGGGTTTTAACTCTTTTGTCCTTTTTTTCTTGTAAAAAAATGAATAAAAATGAAAATAGTGCTTTCAAATATTTGAAATAAATTGTATAATAAAAAGTATATAAGAATAACAGATAGGAGAAAGTCATATGTACAAAATTGTTAGCAAAGAAGTATTAAACGATAGTGTTGAATTAATGGAAATTCATGCACCTTACGTTGCAAGAAAATGCGAAGCTGGTCAATTTATCATCATTCGAGTAAATGAAGATGGAGAGAGAGTTCCGCTTACGATTGCAGACTATGATAGGGAAAAAGAAACAGTTACAATTATTTACCAAGTAGTAGGTTACTCTACAGAATTATTAAGTAAGCTAAATGCGGGGGATAGCGTACAAGATTTTGTTGGACCATTAGGTAAACCAGCACCACTTCACAAAGTAGATAGAGTAATTGGTGTTGCTGGTGGTGTAGGTGCTGCCCCATTGTACCCACAGCTTAGAAAGCTTCACGAAATGGGAGTAAAGGTAGACGTAATTATTGGTGGTAGAAGTGAAGAATTCGTAATCTTAGAAGAAAAATTCAAAGAATTCTGTGATAATGTATACATAGCTACCAATGATGGAAGCAAAGGAACAAAAGGATTTGTTACTGACGTATTAACTGATTTAATTGAAAAAGGTGAAAAGTTCGATGAAGTAATTGCCATTGGACCTCTTGTTATGATGAAGGCCGTTGTTGGAGTAACAAAACCAAGAAATATTCCAACAGGTGTATCACTTAATCCAATTATGATTGATGGAACAGGAATGTGTGGCGGTTGTCGTGTAACAGTAGACAACAAAACAATGTTTGCTTGTGTAGACGGACCTGATTTTGACGGATTTTTAGTTGATTTCGATGAATGTATTACAAGACAATCTATGTTTAAAGAAGAAGAACATACATGTAGAATAGGAAGAGGAGAATAATACAATGGCTAATATGAGTTTAACAAAGGTAGTAATGCCTGAACAAGAACCAAATGTTCGTAATAAAAACTTTGATGAAGTTACTTTAGGATATACAAAAGAAATGGCAATGGAGGAAGCTACAAGATGCTTAAACTGTAAGAATAAACCTTGTGTAAGTAAGTGTCCTGTAAATGTATCAATTCCAGAATTTATTGCTCACGTTGCAGAAGGCGATTTTGAAGCAGCATATCAAACAATTACAAGAGATAATGCATTACCTGCAATTTGTGGTCGTGTATGTCCACAAGAAAATCAATGTGAAGGACAATGTGTAAGAGGAATTAAAGGTGAGCCAGTTGGAATCGGAAGATTAGAGCGTTTCGTAGCTGACTACCATATGAAGAATGCAAAGGTAGAGCCTTTACAAGTAGAAAAGAATGGTAAAAAAGTGGCAGTAGTTGGTTCTGGCCCTGCTGGAATTACCTGTGCTGGAGAATTAATCAAAAAAGGTTACGATGTAACTGTATTTGAAGCACTTCACAAAGCAGGTGGTGTATTAAGCTATGGAATTCCAGAATTCCGTTTGCCAAAGGATTTGGTTGCAAAAGAAATTGAAACCATTGAACAATTAGGTGTTAAAATTGAAACTAACGTAGTAGTAGGACGTTCTATTACAATTGATGAATTAATGGAAGAAGGCTATGATGCAGTATTTGTAGGTAGTGGTGCTGGACTTCCAAGATTCTTAAATATCCCAGGTGAAAATTTACTTGGTGTATATTCAGCGAATGAATTCTTAACTCGTGTAAACCTAATGAAGGGCTATAAGTTCCCAGAAGCACCAACTCCAGTAAAGGTGGGAGAAAAAGTAGCAGTAGTAGGTGCAGGTAATGTTGCTATGGATGCTGCAAGAACTGCAAAGAGATTAGGAGCAAAAGAGGTTTATATTGTATATAGACGTAGTGAGGAAGAATTACCAGCAAGAAAAGAAGAAATTCATCATGCAAAAGAAGAAGGAATTATCTTTAAGCTATTAAATAATCCAGCTAAGATTGTTGGAGAGAATGGATGGGTAACTGGAATGGAATGTGTAAAGCAAGAGCTAGGTGAGCCAGATGCATCTGGTAGACGTTCTCCAGTTCCTATTGAAGGATCTAATTATATTCTTGATGTAGATACAGTTATTATTGCAATTGGACAAAGTCCAAACCCACTCATTCGTCAGACAACACCAGGACTTGAAGTACAAAAATGGGGTGGTATCATTGTAGAAGAGGATACTATGAAAACAAGTAAAGATGGTGTTTATGCTGGTGGTGACACAGTAACTGGTGCAGCAACTGTTATTCTTGCCATGGGAGCAGGAAAGAAGGCTGCAAAAGCAATTCATGAAAAGCTTAGTCAATAATCAAGAATAAATCTATTATTGAAATAGAAAATGGATATAATAATGCTACGGTTTACTTTAACAAGTTTTATTAAGGTAAACCGTAGTGTACTTATAATTGAAAAGTAGAATGGAGATTAACAAAGATGATAGATAACTATTCAGAGGATTTGGTACTAAGAAAAAGATTACCACATGAAATCATAATAAAATGGGCATTAATTGTCCTTGGTGTATTAGCAGTTATTAGCTTTTTTATTATTCCAGCGGCATTTTTCCTTTTACCAGTAGTTATTGGAATTTGGGCGATTGCTATTTTTATGATTAGTAGAAGTGTAGTGGAATTCGAGTATATTTTTGTGGCTGGAGAATTAGAAATTGATCGCATTATTGGAAGACGAAAAAGAAAAAAAATCATGAAAGTTGATGTAAAAAATATTCTTATGATGGCTCCAGAAGATTCAAAGAGATTAGATGAGGCTCTTGAGGAAAATAAAAAATATAAATATTATGATTTTTCTACAAGAGCAAAGGATACAAAAAAATATTGTATTGTAACTTCAAAGGATGGAAAAGAATGTATTATTATTTTTGAACCATCTGATAAAACAGTAGAGTTAATGAAATCCTACGGACCAAGATTAGTATTTTCAAACTAAGCATAAATGATGATTGACAAATGGCTAGTTTTTTGCTACTATTTTAAACAATACACAAAATGAAAAAGAAAGTGAGGCAATAAAATGGGTAAGATTATTGGCGAAGGCATTACTTTTGATGATGTACTTTTAGTACCTGCATATTCAGAGGTGATTCCTAATCAAGTGGACTTATCAACAAATTTAACAAAAAAAATTCAATTGCATATACCACTTATGAGTGCTGGTATGGATACAGTAACTGAGCATCGTATGGCAATTGCAATGGCTAGACAAGGTGGAATCGGAATTATTCATAAGAATATGACCATTCAACAGCAAGCAGATGAGGTTGATAAAGTAAAGCGTTCTGAAAATGGAGTTATTACAGATCCTTTTTTCCTTTCACCAGAACATACATTAGAGGATGCCAATAACTTAATGGCAAAATTCCGCATTTCAGGTGTACCTATTACTGAAAATGGAAAATTAGTTGGAATTATTACCAATCGTGATTTAAAATTTGAAACGGATTATTCTAAAAAGATTAAAGAGTCTATGACTTCAGAAGGGTTAGTTACAGCAAAAGAAGGGATTACTCTTGAGGAAGCTAAGGCAATTTTAGCCGAGGCAAGAAAAGAAAAGCTTCCAATTGTAGATGATGACTTTAATTTAAAAGGGTTAATTACAATCAAAGATATTGAAAAACAAATTAAGTACCCATTATCAGCAAAGGATTCTCAAGGAAGATTATTATGTGGTGCTGCAGTAGGAATTACAGCTAACGTATTAGAACGTGTAGAAGCTTTAGTAAAGGCAAAGGTAGACGTTGTAGTACTTGATTCCGCTCATGGACATTCTGCTAATGTAATTAGATGTGTTTCAATGATTAAGGAAAAATTCCCAGACCTACAAGTAATCGCTGGTAATGTAGCAACAGGAGAGGCTACAAAGGCATTAATTGAAGCTGGTGCAGATGCAGTTAAGGTTGGAATTGGACCAGGTTCTATTTGTACAACTCGTGTTGTAGCAGGTATTGGTGTACCACAAATTAGTGCAATTATGGATTGCTATGAAGTAGCAAAACAATACGGTGTACCAATTATTGCAGATGGTGGAATTAAATATTCTGGAGATATGACAAAAGCAATCGCTGCAGGTGGTAGCGTTTGTATGATGGGAAGCCTATTTGCAGGCTGTGATGAAAGTCCTGGTACCTTTGAATTATTCCAAGGACGTAAATACAAAGTATATCGTGGAATGGGTTCTATTGCCGCTATGGAAAATGGAAGTAAGGATAGATATTTCCAATCAGATGCTAAGAAATTAGTTCCAGAAGGTGTAGAAGGTAGAGTTGCATATAAAGGTAGCGTAGAAGACACTGTATTCCAATTAATTGGTGGTTTAAGATCAGGTATGGGATATTGTGGTGCTACTACAATTGAAGATTTAAAAGAAAAAGGTAGATTTGTTAAGATTTCGGCGGCTTCCTTAAAGGAAAGTCATCCACATGACATTCATATTACAAAAGAAGCACCAAACTATAGTGTGGAATAATTCACAAAGTAAAAAACGACGACGTAAGTTAAAAATACCCCCATATATCATATGTGGTATCATTTTAATTGCGTTGTCGTTCTTTATTGCTCTGATGCATGGTATCATAAAGAAAAATTTGCCAGTAAAAAAAGTGAGCTTAAGTATTCCTATTGAGAAAGAATTTATAACACCAAATGAATATTCAAGACCTCAAGAAGAATTAAAAAAGGTAACAGGGATTGTCATTCATTATGTGGGGAATCCTGGAACTAGTGCCATGGCAAATCGGAATTATTTTGAAAGCTTAAAGGAGAGTAAAGCAACTAGTGCTAGTAGTCATTATATTATTGGGCTAGAGGGCGAAGTGGTACAATGCATTCCTTTAAACGAAATTGCTTATGCATCTAATGATAGGAATAAGGATACCATTGCTATTGAGGTTTGTCATCCGGATGACACAGGAAAGTATACGAAGGAATCCTATCAGAGCTTAATTAAATTAGTAGCTTGGTTATGTGGAAAATATAATATCAAAACAAATCAGATTATTAGGCATTATGATGTAACTGGAAAATTATGTCCTAAGTATTATGTAGAGCATGAGGATGAGTGGAAGCAGTTACGATTAGATGTAAAAAATTATATAGAAAAAAATGGGAAAAGATAAACTATTGGTTGAAAAATCATTGATAGTTTATCTTTTTTTGTTTTAAATACAGGAAAAAACAGAACTTAACATAAACATAACAATTAACATATTGTGACTTAACAATGATGCGTTACATTATTAAATGTAAAATATAAGACAAAAGAAACCAAAACAAAAAAAGAAAGGAAACGCATAGGGTGGTTAAAAACCATAATGCAAAGGTGTAAAAAATGAGAAAAAAAATATTAAGCATTCTTTTAGCAGGCGTAATGATGTTTGGATTAGTTGGATGCGGAGGCAATAGTGATTCAGGTGATGCAAGTAAAGAAGTAAATAAATCTAGTGATGAAACAAAAACTTCCGCACCAGCAGAGCTATCAGGAACAATTTCAATTACAGGTTCAACTTCAGTAGAAAAGATTCTAAATGAAATGATTAATGAATTTTGTGCGATTCATCCAGATGTAACAATTAACTATACTGGTAGTGGTTCATCAGCAGGAATTAAGGACACTATTGAAAAAACAAATAACATCGGAGCATCTTCAAGAGAATTAAAAGAGGAAGAACAAGCAGACGGTTTAAAAACAGAAGCATTTGCTTATGATGGAATTGCAGTAGTTGTAAATCCTAAATGTGGTGTATCAGATATTTCTTTAGAGCAATTACAAGGTATTTATTCAGGAAAAATCACTAACTGGAAAGAGCTTGGTGGAGAAGATAAAGAAATCTTTGTAGTATCAAGAGAAGAAGCATCAGGTACAAGAAGTGCATTTGAAGAATTGATTAAATTAGAGGAAACAGATGGATTAACAAGTAATGCAGCAGTTTCTCAAGGTAATGGTCCGGTACAATTAGCAGTAGCAGGAAATGAATGTGCAATTGGTTATGTATCCTTCTCATACATAGATGATACCGTAAAGGCATTAACTGTAGAAGGAATTGAACCAACTGTAGAAAATGTTAAGAGTAAAACATACGCTTTATCAAGACCATTCTTATTCGTATACTTAGAAGGTGAAATTGGAGATATTGAAAAAGAATTTCTTAAATTCGCATTATCAGAAGATGGTCAAAAATGTGTAGAAACACATAATGGAATTCGTATTGACTAATAAACGAAGTAGATAAAGTGTAAAATGAGATTGAAAATAAGCTTAAGGGCTTAAATAAGCTTAAGAGCTTATTTTCAATTGTTTTTAGAATGGAGGACTAATAAATGGAGCAACAAATGGAGCGCAATCGTGTTAGGGAAGTAGGAGAAAGAATTGTAGAGGGAATATTTTTTCTCAGTGCTTTTATGGGAGTGATTTCAGCGTTAGCGATTATCGTATTTGTATTTTATAAAGGGTTACATCCCTTCTTTGGTGAAAATGCATATAGCTTTGTTGATTTTATTTTTGGGACCACATGGGCACCTGGAAAAAATACATATGGAATCTTTCAAATGATTGTAGCCTCTGTTTTTGCTACTGGTGGTGCAATCATTGTAGGAGTTCCAATTGGTGTGTTAACAGCAATATTTATTTCACAAATTGCACCGAAACCATTAGTTAAAATTATCGAGCCAACAGTAGAATTGTTGGCAGGAATTCCATCTGTATTATATGGTGCCTTTGGATTAGGTGTAGTAGTACCAGTGATTCAAAAAATTTCACCAAGAATATATGGTCAATCAATGTTTGCGGTTATTATTGTATTAACCATAATGATTTTGCCAACTATTGTAACTTTATCAAAAAGTGCCTTAGATGCAGTGCCAGCTTCTTATAAAGAGGCTTCACTTGGATTGGGTGCCTCTAAAACAGAAACAATTTTTAAAGCAATTTTACCAGCTGCAAAGTCAGGAATCCTTTCAGCTACCGTACTTGGAATTGGGCGTGCCATTGGAGAAACGATGGCAGTTATGTTAATTGCAGGTAATCCCGAGTCTGGAATGCCAGGTTCTATTTGGGATAAAGTTAGACTATTAACCACAAATATAGCAATTGAAATGGGATATGCATCAGGAAGACAGCAGGAAATGTTGTTTGCAACAGGTGTAGTGTTATTTTCTTTCATTATGTTAATTAATTTTATCTTAATTAGAATGAGTAAGAAGTTAGGAGGCAACGTATGCAAGTAGAAAATAGTAGTACCATTCATAATATTGATATGCTAGGAAAAACAAGAAGCAAAGTGGAGGGAGCTACTTTAAAATGTAAGGAAATTAATGTGAGAAAAGTAAAGGATGTAGCTATGGCGGGAACGGTATACGGCAGTGCTATACTTGTAATTGGAATATTGGTTATTATCCTTGGATATATTTTTTCAAAAGGACTTCCACATATTAATTTGCATTTTTTAACAGCACCCTTCGAAAATAATACAACCTACGTTTTTATAAATGGAGGAGAAGGTGAGGCGACTGTTACAGAAGATTCGCTGGAAATCTTTGGGGCAGAGCTTACCTTTGATAAAGAAAATAGATTGATTATAAAATCCTTACAGTCAGATTCCATTTTAGAATCGGCAGTAGATGGTAGAGGTACTACCTATAGTCTTAAGAAAGGGGACGTAATTAGTAAAATTGGTTCTAACTCTGTAGAAGAATTGGTAGGAGCAAATGTAGCCGAATCTCTTTCAAAGGTAAAGGAAGCCTTTGCTGCAAATCAAGAGGATTCCCTTAGATTAAAAGTGGTACGATTAGGTGGAGGAATTCTTCCTATGCTAGTAACCACCTTATATATTATAGCAATTTCTATTTTAGCAGCAGTTCCAATTGGGGTATTGGCGGCAATTTATATCAATGAATATGCAAAGGATGGAAAAATCTTACAAATGATTCGTTTTGCAATTATTAATTTATCAGGAATTCCATCAATTATTTATGGTTTGTTCGGAGCGCTATTTTTTGTTCAGGTATGTCATATGCGATATTCAATTTTAGCAGGTGGTTTAACAGTTAGTATTATTCTATTACCAACCATTATTTCCACAACAGAAGAAGCTCTTAAATCAATTCCAGATACCTACAGACATTCCTCTCTTGGCTTAGGTGCAACAAAGCTACAAACAGTAATGAAAATTGTATTACCAAATGCACTTCCTGGAATTTTGGTTGCAGTAATTTTAAGTATTGGTAGAGTGGTAGGAGAATCCGCAGCTTTGCTTCTTACAGCAGGTACAGTAGCACAAATTCCTACAGCCCTTGTAGGTGATAAAGGAAGTGGAGCAACTCTAACCATAAAAGCTTACACCTTAATGCTTGAAGAAGGAGATATTTCAACAGCTTCTGCTATTGGTGTAGTATTAATCGTAATGATTGTAGCACTAAACTTTTTATCAAAATACATAACAAAAGTAATTGGAAGTAAAAATCAGTAGAGGTGGAAAAGGAATGAAAAAAATGGTAATTAACAAAGAAAAAGAAAAAAA
>JAFPBJ010000081.1 GCA_017390525.1 Lachnospiraceae bacterium
GAGCTTAGTCGTTTAGGTGAGGCAATGGGTGGAAAACCAGAAACCTTTTCTGGGCTATCAGGTGTAGGAGATTTAATTGTAACCTGCACAAGTAAGCATAGTAGAAACCGAAAGGCAGGCTATTTAATTGGTCAGGGCTACTCTACAAAAGCAGCTATGGATGAAGTAAAAATGGTAGTAGAGGGTGTATTTTCTGCCAAAGCAGCCTATGACTTAGGTAAGAAATATAACGTGAATTTACCAATTATTGAACAAATTAATGCAATTTTATTTGAAGATAAGGATCCAAAGCAAGCAGTTTCTGATTTGTTACTAAGAGATAAAACAATGGAGCATATGCATCAGGACTGGGTAGAATCATAAGGAATAAAATAACGTCCCTTCTCATATATATATTTGTAGGATGATATGTGAGGAGGGAATTTTTTATGGAACAATTTAATATATACAAAGATATGAAGGAAAGAACCAATGGTGAATTTCATTTAGGAATTGTAGGACCTGTTAGAACTGGAAAATCCACTTTTATTCGCAAATTTATGGAGCTATTAGTACTGCCTAAAATGGAACAGTATGAAAGAGAACAAGCCATGGACGAAATGCCAATCAGTGGGAAGGGAAAAACCATAACTACCGTAGAGCCGAAATTCATTCCCAAAAAAGGTGTCAATATTTCCTTTGTGGCAGGAACAAATGAAAAGGAGGCACCAAACCAAAAGGATGAAATTCAATTTCATGTGCGCATGATTGATTGCGTTGGATATATGGTAAATGGAGCTGAGGGCCATTCTGAGGACCAAAAGGAACGTTTAGTAAAAACTCCATGGTATGAATATGAAATTCCATTTTCTAAAGCGGCAGAAATTGGTACAAAAAAAGTAATTAAGGATCATTCTACCATTGGAATCGTGATTACTACGGATGGCTCCTTTGGAGAGATTGGTAGAGAGAATTATGTGATTCCAGAGGGGAAAATTATTAATGAATTAAAAAGCATACATAAACCCTTTGTTGTGGTACTAAATACCATTAGACCTTATTCCAAGGAAGCAAAAAAATTAGCAAAGGAAATGGAGCAAAATTATCAGGTTACAGTGATTCCTGTTAATTGCGAGGAACTAAAAAAAGAGGATGTGGACCAATTATTAAAAAGTATTTTGTTAGAATTTCCAGTGTCTTATATTGAATATCATATGCCAAGCTGGTTAGAAACCCTGCCAAATGATCATTGGTTAAAAAGTAAAGTCATTGAAAAAGCAAAAGAGATTTTAGTCAAGGTGAATCGTATCAAAGATATTTATGAGCTACAAAATTTGGAAAATCAATGGATACATAAAATTAAGCTAGACAATATTCAGATGAGTAATGGAGTTGTGCGGTTTGCCTTTGAATTTCTAGAGGAATTTTATTATAAGGTGCTAAGTGAACTAATTGGATTAGAAATTCAAAATGAGTACCAATTTATTCAAACAATTAGAGAGCTTGCAACGATGAAAAAGGAATATGACAGTGTATCTGCTGCCCTTACTACAGTAAGACAAAAAGGGTATAGTGTAGTTGTGCCAAATAAAGAGCAGATTGTATTAAAGGAACCTGAGCTTATGAAGCATGGGAATAAATATGGGGTGAAAATAAAGGCGGATGCACCTTCTATTCATATGCTTTATGCGAATATTTCTACGGAAATTGCTCCAATTGTAGGAACCGAGGAGCAGGCAAAGGATTTACTTCATTATATGAAGCAGGATGAAAGTGGTGACACTAGCCAAATGTGGAATGTTAATATATTTGGAAAGACCTTAGAACAGCTAGTGGAGGAAGGGATAGAAGGAAAAGCTACTAAAATGACAGAGGAGAGTCAAAGGAAGCTACAAGAAACCTTAGAAAAGGTAATGAATGATAGCAATGGAGGTTTAGTTTGTATTATTATATAGCTATTTTTCCATAAAGCAATCAGGTTTCGCTTTGTAAAAAATACAAAAATAAGGTATAATAAATAGGTTGTCTATGTTAGGCAACCTATTCGTTTATAGAAAGGAAGAGAAAAATGGAAGTATACATATATACAGATGGTTCTGCGAGGGGAAACCCTGATGGGCCAGGAGGCTACGGAACGGTTCTTGAATATACCAAATTAGATGGAACAAAGCATAGAAAGGAATTATCAGGAGGATATAAAAAAACCACCAATAATCGTATGGAATTAATGGCGGCTATTGTAGGGCTTGAGGCGCTCAATCGTCCTTGTAAGGTGAAATTATACTCTGACTCCCAATATTTAGTAAAAGCCTTTAATGAAGGATGGTTAGAGGGCTGGATAAAAAAGGGCTGGAAACGTGGAAAAAATGAGCCAGTAAAAAATGTAGACCTATGGAAACGTTTATTAAAAGCAAAGGAGCCTCACCAGGTGGAATTTATTTGGGTAAAAGGACATGCAGGGCATCCGGAAAATGAACGCTGTGACCAGCTTGCCACTAGTGCAGCAGATGGAAGTGACTTAATGGAGGACATTGTGGGTGAAGTATAGAATAGCACTTATTTTTTTACTTACACTATGTATCGTTACTTTAGACCGAATTATCATAAACGGAATTTCTGTAAAGGAGCAGGAAATCCTAAATAATGAATTTGGGTATTATAGAGAAATGGAGCTAACAGCAGGAAAAAAACAAAGCGTGAGGGAGTATGCAAGGGAGTTTTCGTGGGGGTATTTAAGTAACAATCAAAAAAAATATAAGTTTTTCTTTCAGCATCCAACGGCGGAAAAGAAACTGACTACCTTGTATGAAAAAAGGCTTGAAACAATGCTTGAGGAGATTACTTATTTTCCAATAAGCAAGGAGTTTCAAAAGGAAGTTACCTACGAAAATTCTTGGGGACATAATAGGAGCTATGGAGGGGACAGAACCCATGAGGGAACGGATCTGATGTATCAAAAAAATAAAGCTGGAATTGTACCCGTTGTTAGCGTATGTGATGGAACAGTAGAAAATATTGGCTGGCTTACTTTAGGAGGCTATCGCGTAGGGATACGAAGTAAAAATGGCAATTACTATTACTACGCCCATTTACATAGCTATAATCCCAATCTATCTATAAATACGCAGGTAAGTGCAGGTACCTTTCTTGGAATGATGGGAAATACCGGTTATGGAAGCGAAGGAACCACAGGAAAATTCCCTGTACATTTACATTTCGGGATATATTTAAGAAAGAAAAGTGGACTAGAGGAAAGTGTGAACTCATATTGGGTGTTGAAATGGATAGAGGGGATAGAAGAAAAATAAAAAACACTTGTGTTTCTTTCCATCTTTTGTTATTATTAACGAGTCATTATGACAAAAAAACAGGAGTGAGGAGAGAAACACAACATGACAAAATCTTTTAAGAAACCAAGAAAACATCAATTGAGGCAATTAGCAAAACAAGTGATATCTTTTATGCTAATTGCCTCTCTTTTATTTGGGCTGATACCAGAAGGTGTATATGCTTCAAATAATGTGAAATCAGTCACTAATGAAAAGACTTTTAAAAGCAAAGAATGTAATATTACCTATGTGGAAGATAGTACATGGGGAAATTATGTAAATGCAACGATTCGAATAGAGAATCAAGGAAGTCAAGATATAGAAGACTGGAAGATATCTTTCGATTATGATGGCACCATTGATAATATATGGAATGCAGATATTTTATCTTGTGAAAATGGACATTACATCATAGGTGCAAAATCTTATAATCAAAAGATAGCAAAAGGACAGACCATATCCTTTGGTATGATTGCTTATGGAAAGAATCAAAAGCCCACGATGCCAAGTAAGATTACCTTAGGAGAGGAAGAAAAAGAGGAAGAACAACCAACAGAAATAGAGGATTCTTCTTTACCAAAGCAGTATCAAGCATTATCCTATGCGGTACTTAGTGGAGGAAATAATAACTTTTCCCTTGCAACCAATGAAACATATATTGGGGGAAATGTACATAGTAATGGAGGATTTACTTACCAAGGAACGAAACTTACAATCGAGGGAATTCTAGAGACTGTAAGCAACATAGAGATTCGTACCTCTAGTGGAACAGATTGTGAAAAAGTAGAAAAGAAGCAAGAAAACACAGCATCTTTATCTATTCCAGACCTTTCGAAAGGAATTAAGGAAAAATTAAAAGAAGAGGGGAAGGTATATCAAGCATCCAAAGATTTTGGGCAAGATACGATTGTAATTGACCATTCTATGTGGGTGAATGGAAACCTAAACTTTAATGGCACAAGCTTCTTAGGGGAAGGAATCGTAGCAGCCAAGGATTCCATTCAGTATAATGTAAATAGCCTAAAAACAGGAGCAGATGCTCGTATTTTCCTTATGTCACAAGAAGGAAATATTACTTTAAATGGTTCTGACATTACTATGAATGCAGTATTATACGCTCCAAATGGATGTGTAACAGTAAATGCTAACCAATTCCATTTAAATGGGCGTATCATTGCTAAGGAAATACGCATACATGGTACAAACATTCGTATTATGTCAGGAAAATCAGACCTTTCTATGATAGAATTTTTATGGAAACCAGACCTTTCTATTGAAACTTCTGGTTTCCATAAGGTGAATCGAAAGGTAGTGTTAGAGTTACAAGGTGCAGAAAATACCGACTTAACTGAGGAAATGGTGCAGTGGGAGATAACATCTGCACAAGAAAAGAAGGATACTTATTCCGTTGATACTACTGCTTCTAATGGCCTCCATCAGGAATTGTTATTTCATGAAGCTGGTACCTATGAGGTGACTGCTACAGTGACAAATAAGGGAGAAAAGCAGCAAGTAACAACGCAGCTAAATATAGAACCAGATTTGGCACCAGTAGCTAATTTTGAAATCAAAGAAACAAGTGTAGTAAGAGATGAGCAAAAGAATGCTACCATCTCTATGATAGACTTATCTGCCTCACCAGATGGAGATGAAATCAAACAAAGAATTTGGACGATTTATTATGATGAAAATAATAATGGTAAGTTTGAACAAGAAGAAGCCACCATTGTAAGTGATAAAAACGAAAAAAATTTTACCTATACAACGAAAAAAGTAGGTCGCTATCAGGTAGCGTTAGAGGTAGTAGAGGAAATAAAAGATACCATTCCTTCTCTTTTAAAGGATACAGATTACCTAAGAGACAATACATTAGAAAAGGAAAGTGGCAATACCTTTTTCGTAGATAACAAAGCACCTACTAGTAATTTGTCCATTGAAAAGAAACGGTCAGCAGACCTAGTTTTTACAGTGGGAGATGTAAATAAGGAAGGGTTAGCAAAGTACAATGAAAAAGCAAAGGAACTAAAGGAAGCATTAGAAAAACAAGGGGTAGATGTAAGAGTAGAAACAGTAAGCAGCTCTACTTTAACTGCCAAAGATACCTTTGCATGGAAAGAATATGGTCATACCAATTATGATGACAACAATGAAGGGAATCATATTCGGTATGAGGAAAATAATATCCGTATGGTTGGATATGAGAGTAGGCCTGTAAAAGACTTTTTATATGTAGCAGATAATGACACAGGACAAAAAATCTTTACCTTTGATTTACAAAGAGACCAAACAGACTGGCATAGTATGGAAGGTGGAGGTTTCCTATTTAATACCACAATAGATGAGGAAAAGAATACCATTCGAGGTTTTTGTATATTAGTAACTTATGAAGGATTAAAATTAGTACAAATCGACTGTAATAATTTATCAGGATTTCGTGATGGTTATTATGAAATAGTACAACATGCAGGAAAGCTACTGAGAACGTATCCTCTCGCTAATCTTTATGACAACCATCATTTTACCATTATAGTAGATGGAAAATCTATATCTGTACTAGATGGAGATAAGATGATAATTGACCACTTTGTATTGCCTAAGATGGACTCATCCTATGGATATGGCCCTATTACCAGTCATGCATCCCACTACTGTTGGCAACGTTCTTATTTTACATTTAAGAATATTACCATGGAAACCAGAACAGGAAGTAGTCTTTCGGATATCGTAGCAGGTTATGATTGGCGACCAGGTTCTGCTCATTATGTGATTCATTATAGTGATGCTGCAGTACCAGAATTATCTACAGTAGAAAATCAAGCAGATTTAGCCTCAACCCTGATTTCCAATGAAACGCCATTTATAGGAATTGGGAATCAAGAAAATGAAACTCAGTATAGTAGTTTGCTTGCTCTTTCAGGCACAGGTGGATTATTGTTGCATGAAAAAGATGTTACCACTGCTATGGAAGAGATAAGTGAATATCTTACGAATAATATTCTTGCTATAGACACAGAAATCAAAGATTATATTACTACAGATATGATAGTGAATTATCTAGGATATTTTCAAGATCCAGAGGGAGACCCACTTTATGAGGGACAGTGGGAATATGAATATGATCCACATATCTTTACAGAAGAAGCA
>JAFPBJ010000082.1 GCA_017390525.1 Lachnospiraceae bacterium
AGGATAGCAACGATTTGCGAAACAACTACAATCAGCACAAAATTAAGCTGTTAAGCATGGATAAAGAGGGAGTAATTTCCTTTATTGTCTATGGCTACATGAATCGTGGTAAGCATGAAGGGGAAACGGGAATTAGTGTATATGAATACGACCCAGCTGCGAAACGTATTGAAGAATTGGTATTTATTGTATCTAACCAGCCTTTTGAAACCTTAAAGGAAGAGGTGGAACAGGTGGCATATAGAAATAATAAAGGGAATTTCTATGGTATGCTAGGGGGACAGGTATATACCATTAATCTAGAGCGAAAAGATGTGGACGTATTAGCAAAGGAAATGACGGTAGAAAGCTGTGTTTCTTCAGAGGATTCTAGATACATCGCACTTCAGGATAATATGAATTTGCAAAAAAATAATAAAATTACAGTATATGATTTAAAAACTGGTCACACCTTTGAGATTAAGGGTGGAAAAAATAATCGAATTAAGGCACTGGGATTTGTAAATGGAGATTTCATTTACGGAACAGCCAAGTCTTCTGATATTAAGAAAAAGTCAGACGGAAGCCTTGTATTTCCAATGTCAAAGGTAGAGATTATGAATCAGGAGGAGGAAATTGTAAAGGTTTACCAAAAAAGTAGCACCTATATTTTGGGAGCCACAGTAAATGAAAATGTGGTAGAGCTTCAGTTAGCAGAAAAAAATGGTAAGGGCTATAAGAGAAAAGGTCTCGATTATATTGTAAATAAGGCAGAAAATAAGGATTATCAAGTAACCTTTACCTATCGTTATACTACAGAACGATATAGAGAATTATTTATGCAATTTCCAAACTATGTTTATATTACAACAGTGCCAAAGCTAAGTCTTACTAAGGTGGCACTGACGGATGACTATCGCAGAGTACAAATTGATGAGTCGGAAAATCAAATTGCAAGATACTTTGTATATGCGAAAGGAAAGCTAAATAGCTCTTACTATTCTATTGTTGAGGCAATCAATGAGGCAGATAAGCTAGAAGGATATGTTGTAAATAGTAAGCAACAAACTATGTGGGAAAAGAATGGAATTAAGCTATACAATTCTGTAGGAGATGATGTTCCAATTGTATCTGTCACTGATAAGAGTCAGTCAAAAGCAGCCTGTGTGGCTATGATGATACAATTTGAAGGCGGTACAGTAACAGTAGAGCAAATAGAAGAAATGGGCTCTACAAGTGTCGGCGTATTAAATAGCTATATGAAGCGAGGCGCAGTGAATCTATCAGGGGCGACTCTTGACCAGGTATTGTATTATGTAAGTAATGGTTCCCCTGTTATGGCGAAGCGAACAGATGGTAGCTTTTTGTTAATTACCAGCTACAATAGTACTTTGATTCGTGCCATTGACCCAATTACGGGAGAAAGCAGCCAAATGAATCGAAAAGAAATGGAAGAAGAATTTAAAAGGGCTGGAAATACATTTGTAAGCTATATGAAATAAAAAAGGCTCTAGGACGCAAATCCTAGAGCTTCTTTTCTATTTAAGGTTTTCTGGGTTTAGGCAGTAAAGCTCTGGTATGACGAAACGGCCATTTTTTCTAATTAATACATCGTCAAAGTAGATTTCACCACCACCATATTCCTCAGTTTGAATACATACCAAATCCCAATGAATAGAGGATTCATTTCCGTTAGGTGCTTCCTCATAGCAATTACCAGGAGTAAAGTGGAAGGATCCCATAATTTTTTCATCGAATAAGGTATCCTTCATTGGATGGATAATATATGGATTTACTCCAATGGCAAATTCACCAACGTATCTTGCACCTTCGTCTGTATCAAATACTTCATTGATGCGTTTCGTATCATTGGCAGTGGCTTTTATGATTTTACCATCCTGGAAGGTAAGGGAAATATCACTAAAGGTAAAGCCTTGATAAACGGCAGGAGTATTATAGGTTAGTATTCCGTTAATGGAATCCTTTACTGGTGCAGTAAATACCTCACCGTCAGGAATGTTCATTTCTCCTGCACAAGGAATAGCAGGTATTCCTTTGATGGAAAAGGTAAGGTCAGTTTTAGGTCCTGTAATATGCACTTTATCAGTGCGTTCCATAAGAGCCTTTAGATGCTGCATACTCTCGTTCATTTTGGAGTAATCTAAGTTACAAACATTAAAATAAAAGTCCTCAAAGGCTTCTAAGCTTTGATTGGCAAGCTGTGCCATGGAATGATTAGGATAGCGAAGGACTACCCATTTCGTATGAGGGACTCTGATTTCATGATGCACCTTAGTGTTATAAATCTGATTATAAGCAGCCATACACTGGGAAGGTACATCAGAAAGCTCGGTTACATTATCCCCACCACGAATTCCAACATAGCAATCCATTTGTTTCATTAGTTCACTATCCACCTGTGCCATAAGAGCAAGCTGTTCTTTTTCGCAATTTAATAAAATTCCCCTTTGAAGCTCAGGCTCCGTATACCAGCTAAAGGGAATGCCTTTTGCCTTGTATACCTCATTTATTAATGCTTTTGCTAAGGGATTAGTGGAGCTACCTGTATTGTGAATTAAAACCTTTTCATAGGGCTCCACCTTTAGGGAGTAATGTACTAAATTATGTGCCAATGTCTCGATTCTAGAATCCATAAAATCCTTCCTTTCTTTTTGTAATATGTTTTCATAAATTTAAGTATACCACATTTCAGGGGGAGATATGTATAGGAGATATGTGTAGGGGACGGTTCTTGTGTATCGAAGATCGTCCCCTTGTATCAATTACGGAGAAAATGCTGACAGAAATTTGGCTAAGATAAAAAATAGAATCTTGACCATTTTACATGAAATTATATAAAATATAAATAGATGACATAGAATTTGCGATACAGAGGGACATTCCTCAATACGGAAGAACCGTCCCTAAAAAGGTGATAAAGAAGAATGAGTAGAAAATTACAGATAAGGAATAGCACAGTAGATTTTTTAGTATTCACAAAAGATGCCGGAGAAGATGGAATAGAAGTTCGAGTGCAAGATAATAATGTTTGGCTCACACAAAATGGAATGGCTACATTGTTTGACATAGACCGAAGTGTTGTTGCTAAACATTTAAAAAATGTATTTGAACAAGAAGAATTGGACGAAATTTCAGTTTGTGCAAAATTTGCACAAACTGCAGATGATGGTAAAACGTATCAATATAAATTTTCTTCGCTTTAATGATGCTGAAGTGTTAGAAGATAAAGGAAAAGTTACGGCTGCAATTGCTAAAGAATTTGCGGAAAGTGAATTTGAAAAGTATAGAGTAATTCAGGATAAAATATATCAGAGTGATTTTGATAAGCTTATGTCTGAAACAGATGATATGAATAAACCATAAAATCGAGATTGGTGGAAATTAGGAAAAAGCCCGTAAAATCAGCAATGCAACCTGTAGTTTACATTTAGAACTCGGCTGTTGGTGGTCTTTTATATAGCGAACAGATATTATTGACACGAAAAAAGTTCAGATTGGAGGACGCACTATGACATTAGGCGATAAGTTATCAAAATTACGAAAGGAGAATAATTATACACAGGAACAGTTGGCGGATGTCCTAGGAGTTTCTAGGCAGTCAGTCAGCAAATGGGAAGGTAACATTACATATCCTGAGACAGATAAGTTGATACGGATAAGTGAACTATTTGATTGTTCGTTGGATTACCTGTTGAAAGATGCAGTAGAAACAGATAACAGAAATCAGACAAATGAGGAAGCTGACTTCTCTAAAAAGAAAAAGCGTTTGTGTGAAAGAAAGAGTGAAAAAACAGTATGGGGGATGCCCTTATGGCATATCGGCAAGAAGGCAAGGGGCTTTATTGCTGTTGGCTTAAATGCCCGTGGAGTTATCGCAATTGGATTAAAAGCAAGTGGAATGATATCACTTGGATTATTATCCATGGGAGTATTATCCCTTGGTATGCTCTCTCTAGGATTGATTTCGCTAGGATTGTTTGTCCTTGGTGTTATATCAGCAGGTTGTTTTTCCATTGGTATACTTGCAACTGGAGCTATTAGCTTAGGGATTATTTCTAT
>JAFPBJ010000083.1 GCA_017390525.1 Lachnospiraceae bacterium
GCAGCAGATATATGAATATCTGATGCTTTTTGTTCTTTTGCAAAAATTAATAGTTCATCAATATTTATCATTTTAATCCTCCCTTTGGTTTACTTCTATACTTATGACATTGTATTCTACATAGAATCTTCTGCCTCATATACAATTTTCTTCATTTCACTCATAGAGGTCGTTCCCTTAAGTACTAATTCTCTTGCACTCATACGCAAAGTTTTCATTCCTTCTTTTAGAGCTTGTTCTTCTATTTGATCTGCAGGACCTCCGCGACTGATTACCACTCTAAGACTATGAGTAATTGGCATAATCTCGTATACACCAATACGTCCTAAGTATCCTGTATTATTGCAGATTGGACAGCCT
The DNA here is from genome assembly GCA_017390525.1 of Lachnospiraceae bacterium. Taxonomy (GTDB): domain Bacteria; phylum Bacillota; class Clostridia; order Lachnospirales; family Lachnospiraceae; genus RGIG989. The sequence goes on from JAFPBJ010000083.1 coordinate 361, forward strand.
ACCGGATCATATACTACTACCTGCTCGTCTTCATCCTTTCCAAGCATTCTGTTTTCATATACTTCCGCATGGCGAGCCATTTTACAGGTACATAATCTACGCACCAAACGTTGTGCGATAACACCTACTAAAGCATCACCAATTAAGTATGGTTCAATTCCCATATCAACTACACGGGTAACAGAGCTGGCTGCACTGTTAGTATGTAGAGTACTTACAACTAAATGTCCTGTGATAGAGGCCTTTACCGCAATCTGGGCAGTTTCTCCATCACGAATTTCTCCGATCATGATAATATCTGGATCCTGACGTAGGATGGAACGAAGGGCTGCTGCAAAGGTCATATCTGCCTTTACATTTACCTGTACCTGATTGATTCCATCTACATTGGCTTCTACTGGGTCTTCTACGGTGATAATATTAACATCCTCTGTATTTAATTCGCTTAATGAAGTATATAGAGTAGTAGACTTACCACTACCAGTTGGTCCTGTTACCAAAATAATACCATGAGGATTCGATAGGATTCCGTCAAATTTTGCTAAATCCTCTGGAGCAAATCCAAGGGCACTCTTTGGTTTCGTTAAGCCTTCCTTAGAAGTGATACGCATAACGGTCTTTTCTCCATATACTGTTGGTAGCATAGATACACGAATATCGTATTCCTTTCTATCTACCATAATGGAGATACGTCCGTCCTGTGGTTTTCTCTTTTCTGCAATATCCATCCCACCAATAATCTTAATACGGGCACAGATAGCTGAAAGTAAGCTGTAATCGTAGGTCATTACCTTCTTAAGTACACCGTCAATACGGAATCTTACTCGAACACTCATTTCAAGTGGTTCAATATGAATATCACTGGCTCTTTGTCTTACACCCTGTTCAATAATGGATTTAACTAACATTACGATTGGAGAGTTATCTACTTCATCATCAATGATGTTCTCCTCTTCCTCCGTAACCTCTGCTGCTTCTCTTTCCTTACGGTACTTATCCGCCATTTCCATGGCTTGTGCATTTCCGTAATATTTGGATAAGGCAGAGTCTAACTCCTCTTGAGTAGTAAGCAACGGATCAATTTGCATATTGGTTACAATCGCCATATCGTCCATTGCAATAATATCCATTGGATCAACCATAGCTACTCGAAGTACGTTACCATTGGTTTCATCAAATCCAATTGGGATTGCATTGTGCTTTCTTGCTAAGCTCTCTGGAAATAATGCAATGGCATCCTCATCTAGCTTAGCAGCTCGAAGCTCAATAAAATCAATTCCTAGCTGTTGCGTTAAGGTTGCATTTAATAATTCCTGACTAATGTATCCTAATTCAATTAAGGTTTCACCTAGTTTTTTGCCTAATTCTTTTTGCTTTTTTAATGCATCATATAGTTGTTCATTGGTAATTGCATTGGCTTCAACAAGCAAGTCACCTAACTTAATCTTTTTTCTACCCATGCCAATCTTCATGCGCACACCCCCAAATACTTTCTTGTGTTTACTAGTTGATTAGTCTTATGTTTTATTCTACCACAAATATGAACAAAAATGAATAAAATATTTACATTTTTTTATCATTATTCATATATTGTTCTCAATTTTTTTAGTGCCTTCTTCTCGATGCGACTTACATAGCTTCTAGATATACCCATTTTGTCTGCAATTTCCTTTTGGGTATATTTTTTGCTACCACATACTCCATATCGTTTTTTTATAATATCCTGTTCTCGTTTTGTAAGAATGATATTGATATTTTCCTGCAATCTTCTAATTTTTTCTACCTGATCTATTTTTTCTATGAGATTCTCATTTTGACTTTCTATGATATCTAACAGATTAATTTCATTTCCCTCTTTGTCTGTGCCAATCGGCTCGTAAAGAGATACATCCTTTGCATTTTTCTTTTCCTGTCTTAGCATCATAAGGAGTTCATTGTCAATACACTTAGCAGCATAGGTAACCAGTCTGCTTCCTTTTTCATCATCATAGGTATCTATTGCCTTTATTAAGCCTATGGTACCTATGGTAATTAAATCTTCTATATCACGTTCATAGCTTGTATATTTTTTTACAATATGAGCTACTAATCGTAGATTGCGTTCTATTAAAATATCCCTTGCCTCTTTATCGCCCGCCTTCATGCGTGCTCTAAATTCCTTTTCTTCTTCCCTAGTAACGGGTTTTTGAAATGATTGCAAAAAAAGCACCTCAATGCATTTTTTATATTGTATTCATTTTTTATGCATTGTGTGCCTTTCCAGCTTATTTTTCTTTTCTTCTTATGATATAACCTAGTCCCATTTTCATTCCAAAATCCACATATAGTATTTGCTTTGGATGAGGTGCACTTTCCATTTGTTCTCCTTTTTCATCCTCTATAGCTTTTACTACAGTCTCTATATTAGTTCCATCTGGTAACATTACTTCTACCGTTTCCCCTACTGTAAATTTATTTTTTTGCTCAATTTGTACATAACCGTCTTCTCTTATGGTTTTTACCATACCAATATAGGTATATTCTTTGATATAGGTGTTACTGTCATATATTTGTGTAGTTTCGTCTGTTTTACCAAAATAAAATCCAGTGGTAAATTGACGATAGGTACATTTTGCAATCTCACTTTTATAATATTCCATATTATTTTTGTAGGTTTCATCCGACTCAAAAAAGTCGTCTATGGCTTTTCGGTAGGTTCTTGCCACGGTTGCCACATATAAAGCAGTTTTCATGCGCCCTTCTATTTTAAGACTATCAATTCCTGCGTCTATGATTTCCTTCATATACTCAATCATACAAAGGTCTTTGGAGTTGAAAATATAGGTTCCTCTTTCATTTTCCACCACTGGCAAGTATTCTCCAGGTCTTGATTCCTCCATGACATAATACTTCCATCTACAAGGATGGGTACATTCTCCCTTGTTGGCATTTCTTTTTGTAAAATAATTACTAAGTAAACACCTTCCTGAATGGGAAATACACATAGCACCATGTACAAAGGATTCAATTTCTAAATCCTCTGGTATATGCTCTCTAATTTCTTTAATTTCCGCTAAGGATAACTCCCTTGCAGATACTACCCTAGTTGCCCCCTGTTGATACCAGAATTGGTAGGTGGCATAGTTGGTACTATTTGCCTGTGTGCTAATGTGTAAGTCTATCTCTGGTACTACTTCCTTGGCAATCATAAATACTCCAGGGTCTGAAATAATAAGAGCGTCTGGCTGTAATTCCTTTAATTCTAGAAAATATGCTCTGATTCCCTCTAAGTCCTCATTATGTGCTACGATATTAGCTGTAATATAAACCTTTACATTATGCTCATGGGCAAACTCAATGCCTTTCTTCATATCTTCTTTGGAAAAATTTTTCGCCTTAGCTCTAAGTCCGAACATTTCTCCTCCAATATAAACTGCATCCGCCCCATAGATCACTGCTGTTTTTAATACCTCTAAGCTACTAGCAGGTATTAATAACTCTGGTTTCTTCACTGTTTCGCACCTCTTTCTATGTTTGCTATGATTGTTTTACACTAATTGCTACACCATCTCCAATTGGAACAATGCTTGTAAGCAGCTGTTCATGGTGCTTAAGCGTATAAAGATAATCTCTCATTCTTTTGTGAATGGTACGATTTCTTCTAATAATACTATATTTAGACTTAGCCACATCTCCGTCCTGTAATACATTGTCAGAGATTAAAAGCCCATCCTTTGCTAATAGCCTTAATACATCCTGAAGAAAATGAATATATTGCCCCTTAGCCGCATCCATAAATATCATATCGAAGCTACCTTCTAAGGTTTTTAAAATCTCAATGGCATCCCCTTCTAATAAGGAGATTTCCTCTTCCATATGATGCTTCTTAAAATTTTCCTTTGCTTCCTTTATTCTACTTGGAAACTTCTCAATGGTGGTAAGTTGTCCACCTTCTGGCTGATAGGTATGCATAACAATAGCAGAATATCCCACCGCTGTTCCTACTTCTAAAATTCTCATAGGCTTTTTTATAGTTACTAGCACTTTTAATAATTCCTTAGTTTCTGGCTTAATAATTGGCACTAGGTTCTTTGTAGCTTCTTTTCTTAGCTCTTCTACTTCTCTAGCCTCTAAGGTATTTAGGGTATTAATATATGCTGTTATTTGTTCACTTACTATCACCGTTATTCGTCCTCGTTTTCCTTTTCTTCTTTTGCTAATTTTGACAATATTTCTTCATTATTCATAGCCTGATTGACCGTGTATTTTCCTGGCTTTATTTTATTATCATACCCCGAAAACTTGCCTCTAATATAAAAGGCGTACTTATTATCAATCATACGAAGCAATTCTAGCTTGTTTGCTACCTCTAACAACGAATCATTCTTTTCTACCACAATAGTAGTAGAAAGGGATGCATCCTGAGACTTCGAATTGGCTCCAAATATTTGATAAGCAAAATCATAGGATACCTGAAAGCACTGATATAGACAAAGGAGAATAATCATATTCACAAGCAAGCCTATATTCCATCTTAGGATTTTCGCCCCTTTACTTTCTTTCACTGCTTTCACTCCCTTTCCTTACTTATTCTAAGAAGTCTAAATCAAATTCCAAAGCCTCGGCTAAGGTATCATAAACCTGTCTCATAATGTTACAAATTTTTCTTTCTGCATCAAAAAATTCAATGACCGATTCTTGGTTTAAATATTCTTGGTATTGGTCATAAAGCTGTTCTGCCTCTTGTAAGGTAGATTCATCCTGTTTACAGCTTTGTAATTCAAAATTTTTCTTTCTAAATTCATTTACTTTATCATATAGCTCTTTATCTTTCTTTAGCTTTTTTTGACATTCCTTATAATAAAGATATTCCTTGCTATTTGAAATGTGGTGTTTCATTTTTTCAGCTTCCTGTAAAATAGTTTCCACAAAAATCCCTCCTATTCTCCATTCTTGCGCTGTATTCTGCGCATAGAAGTTTGTGCAAAGCACAAATCTTAAGTGTGAAAAATTTATTTTTCACACTATACCTCAGTAATAATTGGTAAAATCATTGGGTTACGTTTTGTTCTCTTCCACAAAAATTCTCCTAAGGAATCTTTAATTTGTCCTTTTATTTTGCCCCAGTCAGTTATATTTTTGTTCATGCAATAATCAAGAGATTCTCTTACTACCTGTCTTGCATCCTCTATTAAGGTTTCAGACTCTCTTACATACACAAACCCTCTTGACACAATATCTGGTCCTGCCATTAACTGATTGCTGTATCGTTCTAGGGTTACTACTACAATTAATAATCCATTTTGAGATAAATGTTGTCGGTCTCTTAATACGATGTTTCCTACATCTCCTACACCAAGACCATCAACAAATACACCTTGTGCCGGAACTTTTCCTACTACACTTCCTCGCTCCTTCGATAAAGCTAATACATCACCTGAATTTAAAATAAAGGTATTTTTTTTTGGCACACCCATATCCTGAGCTAGCTTTGCCTGACATCTTAAATGACGATATTCACCATGTACTGGAATGGCATATTGTGGCTTAGTAAGTGCATAAATCAATTTAATTTCTTCCTGACAAGCATGACCTGATACGTGAGTATCTTGGAAAATGACTTCTGCACCTTTTGCATATAATTCATTCATAATTTTGGATACTGCTTTTTCATTTCCTGGAATTGGATTTGAGCTAAAAATAACGGTATCCCCTGGTTTAATAGAAATTTTCTTATGAATGGAATTAGCCATTCTTGATAATGCTGCCATGGTTTCTCCCTGGCTTCCTGTAGTAATTAATACGATTTGGTCATCTGTATAATTCTTTAAATGGTCAATGTCAATTAACGTATTATCTGGAATCTTAATATAGCCTAGCTCCGACGCAGTAGTAATAATATTTACCATGCTTCTTCCTTCTACTACAACCTTTCTTCCAAACTTATGCGCAGAGTTAATAATTTGTTGTACTCTATCTACATTAGAAGCAAAGGTTGCAATAATAATTCTTTGCTTCTTATTCTCTGCAAACAAGGTATCGAAGGTTTTACCAAGAGTTCTCTCTGACATAGTAAAGCCTGGTCGCTCAGCATTGGTACTATCACACATTAAGGCTAATACGCCTTTTTTTCCTAACTCAGCAAAACGTTGCAAATCAATAACTTCTCCGAATACAGGCGTGTAATCCACCTTAAAATCCCCTGTATGCACAATAATTCCTGCTGGTGAATAAATTGCAAGGGCGGTAGCATCTGCAATACTATGGTTGGTTCTGATAAATTCAATTCTAAAACAACCTAAATTAATGGATTGTCCATATTTGATTACTTTTCTCTTAGTTGATTTTAGCAAATTATGCTCTTTTAGCTTGTTATCAATGATTCCCATTGTAAGCTTTGTAGCATAAATTGGCATATTTAATTCTTTTAAAATATAAGGCAAGGCACCAATATGGTCCTCATGTCCATGGGTAATAATTACCCCTTTTACCTTACTTGCATTTTCCTTTAAATATGTGATGTCAGGAATAACTAAATCAATTCCTAGCATTTCATCTTCTGGAAAGGATAATCCACAATCCACTACAATAATACTATCCTCGAATTCAAAAGCAGTCATATTCATACCGATCTGCTCTAAGCCTCCTAAAGGAATAATTCTTATTGTTTGATTTTCTGTTTTCAAAGTTCTACCTCCATTTTGTTATATATTTTTACGCACTTACGGGTTATTCCGTGTTAAAATCTATTGTTTACAATTTTTGCAATAGCCAAATAGCTTCACCTCATGGTCTACTACTTGAAACTCTACCTGTTCCTTTATTTTATTTTCTAACAAGTCTAATAAATCATCTTCAAATTCCGTAACTTTACCGCAAGAAAGACAGATTAAATGATGATGGCGATGTTCATCCTTTCTATCCTGACTTAATTCATAACGAACATATCCATCATTTAAATTTAATTTATCAATCAAATGTAATTCTGACAGCAATTGTATGGTTCTATATACAGTAGCTAATCCGATATCTGGTGATTCTTCTTTGACTAATTCATAGATTTCTTCTGGAGTTAAGTGTCCTCCTTTGTGTCTAGCTATGACTTGTAATACAGTTTTTCTCTGGGAAGTCACTTTAAGGCCTTTACTTTTTAGTAAATCAATAAAGATTTGCTCTTGCTCCTTCATATTGCTTTCGCCCCTAACTCCAATTTTTTGCGTTATTTACTCTGTTTCTTTTTAATCCATTAAAACATCTACATCTTCTAATAATTCTTCGAAAATTTTACCAATGGACTGAATTTCTTGTTCGTCCTCTAGCATTTCATAGGAAATCATTTTTTCATCTTCATCAATTTGTTCTCTTAAAATGTATACCTCTGTAATTTCTTCACTTTCAATATCATCGGTTACTAGCAGATAATTCACTCCACTTAGTGTAGTTTGTTCTAAAATATAGAAGTTTACAATTTCTCCATCCTCTGTTTCAAAAGGAATTGTTTCTAATTCTTGATAATCCATTTATTGTTCCTCGTTTCTTTTGGCATCTAAATAGCTTTGTAAAATAATAGTTGCAGCTATTTTATCAATTACTTCTTTTCGGTTTTCTCTGCGCACCTTACTATCCATTAAAATTCGGTTTGCCTCTATTGTAGTCAAACGTTCATCCCACAAAATCACAGGAAGCTTCATTCTCTTTTCCAGTGCTTCCTTAAATTCTTCTGTTGCCTCTGCCCGTTCTCCTACTGTATTATTCATGTTCTTTGGATAGCCTAGTACAATAGCTGTAACCTGGTGTTCTGTAGCAATTGCTTCAATTCGTGCTAAGGTTTGTCTTAATTTGTTCTGGGACTTTCTCGTAATGGTTTCTAGTCCCTGTGCCGTTAGATTTAATCCATCACTGATAGCTACGCCTACCGTCTTAGTTCCAAAGTCTAAACCCATGATACTCATATTATTTCTACCTTATTGTAGCTTGGTATTAATGTAATTATCCATTAATTCCTCTAATATCTCATCACGATCCACCTTCATAATTAAGCTTCTTGCATTGCGATGACTTGTAATATAGGTTGGATCTCCTGACATGACATATCCTACAATCTGATTCACAGGATTGTAGCCTTTTTCTGTTAATGCTTCATATACTTCTTTTAAAATATGATATACATCTAATTCTGGTTCTTTTACCACTTTAAAAAATTGTGTATGATTGTTATCCATAATCTATTTTCTCCTTTATTCTATTGTTCACGCTCACAAACCTTAATTTCTATTGTAATATAGTTTGCCTGAAAATTCAACTACTTTTCAAGATTGTCAAATTTATACTAAGGTTCCAACTAATATATCATGTATCTTTTCATCTGTCATAGTAACGGAATAAATCTGATTAGATTTTAATTGTCCATTGTCTTTGATTAGTACCTTAATATAATTTGGTGTGTGTCCAATATAATATGTGTTTCCTTCTGCCTCAAGGGTTTCTTCTGTTAAAACCTTGACCTCTTTTCCTACAAAGGAAGCTTCATATTGCTCTTTTTGCTCTCTAGTAAGCTCTAATAAACGATTGCTTCTTACTGTCTTTTCTTCCTCTTTTACTTGATTTTCCATAGTTGCAGCAATGGTACCTGTTCTTTTAGAATATTTAAAGACGTGAATTTCGTATAAATTAATTTCCTTTAAATATTCATAGGTA
>JAFPBJ010000008.1 GCA_017390525.1 Lachnospiraceae bacterium
GCGTGCCCACAGGGATTCGAACCCCGGACACATGGCTTAGAAGGCCATTGCTCTATCCAACTGAGCTATGAGCACTTAATACTAAAGATTGTTGTCTTTATAACATCATGAAATGATGCAAGCGGGTGATGGGAATCGAACCCACGTACCTAGCTTGGAAGGCTAGTGTTCTACCATTGAACTACACCCGCATATTCAATTGAATTGTCAGAATTGTTTGTAACAGTCGGGGTGACAGGATTCGAACCTGCGACCTCTTGATCCCAAATCAAGCGCTCTAGCCAAGCTGAGCCACACCCCGAGAATCGCTAAAACACTAGTTTTTTGTGCTGCTCTCTCTGACGCAAGATTTATTATATATTAGGTGTGACAGATTGTCAACAACTTTTTTTCTTTTTTTTAAATTTTTTTAATTTTGTGTAAAATTCGCGCAATTTATCCCATTTTTACTAGGGGTATGAAGCAAAAATGGTGGAGAATTTTCTCCACCATTTTGGTTAGATTTTAATTTTTTTACTCTTCTGACTCTTCTTCATTATAAAAATCATCATCAAAGTCATCATCAAAATCGTCATCGAAATCATCTAAATAATCAGGAGTTAAATATTTGTACACTGCAAATGCAATTCCTGCTACAGCAGCAATGGCACCAATAATTGCAAGAGCCCAAACAATTTTGTTTTCTTTTCCTTTTTCTTTTTCTTCTTTTTTCATGATTTCTGAAATTTTAGCTACACTGATTAAATCGTCTAAGTTTTTCATGCACTACCTCATTTCTACGCAGCAAATAATTTCTTAGAGCTTTGCACTACTGCGTTATGCATAAGCTCTGTGTGTCTTAACACTCTAACATCATTATATCACATTATCACAAATTTTACTAATATTTTTCGATTATTTTGTTATATTTTTTTTAGTTTGGCAAAAGAAGCAAACATTTTTTTCACACCACAACGATTAAATTGCACTGTTACTTCATAATCCTTTCCTCCAGATACAATATCTAAGACCACTCCTGGTCCGAATTTACTATGAGATACCGTATCACCTTTTGTATATTCTAAGCCTGAAGCCTTAGTTGGTACACTACGATTCACCTGATAAGGATTACGATATTGATGCTTTGGACCAAAGGATAGCTTGGACTCTGGTTCTTTTTCTATTTCATCCATAGGATGATCAAGCTTTAGCAATTCTTTTGGAATTTCATCAATAAAACGAGATACCTTATTAAATTGACTTTGTCCCCGTATCATTCTTTTTCTTGCCGCAGATAAATAAAGCTTTTCTTTGGCTCTGGTAATTCCAACATAGCAAAGTCTTCTCTCTTCCTCTATTTCTGTTGGATCCTCAGATACAATAGTCATATAGCTTGGAAACATTCCATCTTCCATTCCACATAGGAATACATAAGGGAATTCTAGTCCTTTGGCACTGTGTAGTGTCATTAACACTACATTATTATTATCCGTTTCTAGTCCATCAATGTCCGCTACCAAAGCAATTTCCTCTAATAGCTCTCCTAAATCTGGATTTTCTGCAGTTTCTTCATAGGCTACTATTTTATTAAGAAGCTCGTCAATGTTTTCAATTCTTCCCTTTGCTTCCTCTGTATCCTCTGCTTCTAGCTCTTTGATGTAGCCAGTAGTTTCTAGAATTTCAGTAAATAATTCGCTTGGAAGCATGGTTTCTTGTTTTTCTCTCAATTGTTCAATTAATTCTTTAAACCCTAGCACCTTAGTTGCTGCTTTTCCTAAGGACATAATTTGATCTGCCTCAAATACAGCATCTAAAAATGAAATATTACGTCCAAGGGCATATTCTTGAATTTTCTCTACACTAGTGGCACCAATACTTCGCTTTGGTACATTAATGATACGTTTTACTGCCAAATCGTCTTGTCCATTATGAATGACCTTTAGATACGAAATCAAATCTTTGATTTCTTTTCTTTGATAGAAATTCACTCCACCAATAATTTTATAAGGAATATTTTTTATAACAAATTTTTCTTCAAATACACGAGATTGCGCATTGGTACGGTATAATATTGCTATATCAGAATATGGAATGTCCAATTCTTTTGCTATTTTCTCTATTTCCTCCACAATACTACCTGATTCCTCATACTCATTATTATATTGATGAAACTCTATTAAATCTCCTTCTTTATTATCTGTCCATAGAGTTTTATTTTTTCGTTCTTGATTATGACGAATTACTGCGTTGGCTGCATTTAAAATATTCTTCGTAGAACGATAATTTTGCTCAAGCTTAATTACAGTTGCATCTGGATATTGTTTTTCATAATTTAGAATGTTAAAAATATTGGCACCACGAAACTTATAAATAGACTGATCATCGTCACCTACTACACATAAATTTCTGTATTTTCTTGCCAACATAGAAACAAATTTAAACTGAACCGTGTTAGTATCTTGATACTCATCCACCATGATATACTGAAATCTTTCTTGATATTGCTCTAAAATATCAGGATTAAACTGAAATAGTTCTACCGTTTTAAATAAAAGGTCATCGAAATCCAAAGCATTGTTTGCCTTTAATTGCTTTTGATACTCCTTGTAAATCTGTGCAATTTTACTTTTTCTATAATCCCCCACACAATTTAGCTCATATTCTGACGGCGTTACTAGTTCATCCTTTGCTTTTGAAATCTCACCCATAATTGACTTTTCAGGAAATTGCTTCGTATCAATTTGTAAGCGTTTACAGATTTCCTTTATCAAAGACTTCTGGTCATCAGAATCATAAATGGTGAAGCTATTGTCATACCCTAGTCTGTCTATGTAGCGTCTTAAAATTCTTACACAGGTAGAGTGAAAGGTACTGACCCATATATGCTCTGAGCCAAAGCCCACTAAGTCATCCACCCTTTCTCTCATTTCACCTGCTGCTTTATTAGTAAAGGTAATGGCAAGAATATTCCAAGGATTCACCTGACATTCTTCTATTAAATAAGCAATTCTGTGAGTTAATACCCTTGTTTTCCCTGAGCCTGCTCCTGCAAGAATTAGCACTGGCCCTTCTGTGTGAAATACCGCCTCTTTTTGTGTAGGATTTAGTGTATCGTAAATACTCATAGTGTTCTCCGTTCTATTTTATCTTATAGGAAAATATTATTGTAATTTTGTTCCACAATTAGGACAGAACTTTGCGCCATTTGCTTTTGTTCCGCAGTTAGGACAAAATGCCATACCCTGACCTTGCTCTTGATTTGGTTGGTTTACTTGGTCTTGACCTAGTGGGCTTTGCTTCATCATTTGTTGTCCCATCATCATTCCCATTTGCATACTTACCATATCAGCTGCTACACTGCCACCTTGGCTATTTCCTTTTCCAAAGCTATCTGCCACAGCCATTTGTTGATAACGATTCATATCTCCTACCATGCTTTGAGAAGCAGCCTTTTGAATCATACGTTGTACTTCCTCTGGATATGAGAAGCTACCTATATTAAAGCCTGTAATAGAAATACCGATTTTGGAAATCTCCATATCTAGGTCTTCTCGGATTCCCCTAGAAATTGCTTCTGCATTTAGCTGTAAATTAAATAAATCTTTTCCTTCCTTTGTAATCCATTTCATTAATAACTGATCTAAGCAGGCAACTACCCTTTCTCTTAAATCCATAATGTAATATTGTTCCTTTACACCTGCTACCTGATCAATTAATCCAATATAGTCAGATACCTTACAGTTAAAGGTTCCTAAGGCTCTAATTGGAAGTCCTCCTGGTAGCTGGGGATGAGCAATGTTGATTTCATTTTTTGTGCCCCATTTTACTGTAAATTCCTTAGTATTTACAAATAAAACCTCTGCCCTCATTCCACTGTTAAAGCCAAATTTAAACCCTTTTAGAGTAGATAAAAATGGAATAATCTGAGATTCAATATCGTAGCTTCCTTCATCAGTAAAAACGCCCTCTCTTTTTCCATTGTATAGGAAAATAGCGTCTTGCCCTGGTTTAATCACTAGCTTAGAGCCCTTTTTAATCTCTCGATTGCTCCATTTCCAAAAAATCATATCCTCATCAAATTCTTCCCACTCTACCACATTTGCGAATTCTTTTGAAAAAAGTCCCATGTGTCTATCCTCCATTTTTTTCTTTAACGAAACAAAGGTGTAGTAGCCACTACACCTTTTCCTTTGTTTTTTCTAAAACTACATTCCTAATTTAGCCTTTAGCGCTGCTAACTCATCCTCTACATCAGCAGATGGGCCTTCGTCATATTTGCTCATTAAATCATCTACTTCATCCTTTGGCTCAGCATTTAACTCAGCCATAGCATTGGCTTCATCAAGCATCTTATCAGCCTTAGCTTCCATTCTTTCAAAAGCAGATAAATTGCTAGTAGCATTACCAACTGTGTTAGTAATTTTATTCATTTGTTGTTGTGTTTTTGCAACTGCAACCTTTGCCTTAATTTGGTCTTTCTTTGCATTTAATTCTTGAATATCCTTTGCAAGTTTATCATGCATCTGACGCATCTTAGCTGCATTTGCTGCTGCAATATCATATGCTTGTTGTAGCTCAGTTTGCTTACTAGCATAGGATGCCTTTTTCTCCAAAAACTTCTTAGCATCTGCTTCATTTCCATTTATAAGTGCCTTTTCAGCATACTTTTGCATTTTATCCATTTCTTCTGCTACATCATCTAACTGACGTTTGCAGCGTTGTTCCTCTGCCATTACAGATGCTGTTTCAGCCTTTACTTTTCCTAAATCACTTTCTAAATTGCGTAAACATTGGTCAACCATTTTCTCTGGGTCTTCTGCCTTATCTAAAAGTGCATTAAAATTAGCTGCCATAATGTCTCCAAATCTTTTAATTATACCCATTTCGTTCCTCTTTTCTGCACTGCATAAATTCCGGGTTCTGCTGCAAGTATATGTACAGTGCCTCCTACCTGCACCCCTTTTAAATAATTAGTTACATTCATAGTAAGGCTACTATTTTGCTATGTAAATCACAGCATTTTTGCCCTATTACTATGAGGTATAAACCTAGTGCTATTGTACCATAATGTGCAAAATTTGTCACTAGGAAAATCAACTTCCTCTTTCCTTATTTTACTTACTATGCTATAATACATAGTAATCATAACTATGTTCTAAAATTGTTATTCGCAGATTAGATTTTAAAAGTTGATTGCGAAACGCACGGAAACTTATTTTTGTTGTATAGAATATACATATCCATAAGCAGGTACTTTGTACCCGTCGGCACTTATGCGTCGTATTTTGACGCATTATGTGTCCGCTACGAGGTACAACGTAGCGCGAGCGTGCCTGCATTGGATTGCATATTTTATACAACTACAGAAAACATAAACTGCGTTTCGCAATTACATACTATTCCACAATACAAAAAGGAGGTCATACCCTTGAACACACCAGAAAAAGACTTAAAGGAATTAATAAAGGAGTATCTTACTACGGACTATATTCATGCTGACGATATTCCTAACATTGAATTATATATGGACCAGGTTACCACCTTTATGGACCAGCATTTAAGTAATACAAAACGATACGAAGAGGATAAAATATTAACCAAAACCATGATTAACAACTATTCTAAGAATGATATTTTACCTCCTTCTAATAAGAAAAAATATTCTAAAAACCATTTACTTTTATTAATATTTATTTATTATTATAAGAGCTTTCTTAGTATTACAGATATTAAAAAGCTTCTTACCCCTTTAATTGAAACATTTTTCGATAAGGAAGTAAATGGAATCGATTTAGAAGCTATCTATAGAGAGCTTGTTTCCTTTGAAAAAGAGCATATGAAAGACCACTATGATAATATTGAGGAAACCTTCCAATTTTCTCAAACCATTTTTAAAGACTTGCCAGCTGAGGAACAAAAGCTACTAAATCAATTTACTTTTATTTGTTTATTAAGCTATGATATTTATTTAAAAAAGCAATTGGTGGAAAAGCTCATTGATGACCTATTTTCCCCAACAAAAGATGAAAAGAAAAAAGAAAAGGATAAGTAGTTGTTCTACTTGTCCTTTTCTTCTAAACGGCTCAGTGCCAATTCATATCCATCCTGCCCATAATTCAATGCTCGACTGACTCTACTAATTGTTGCAGTGGAAGCACCTGTTTCTTCTGCAACCTTTCCATAGGTTTTTCCTTCTCGCAACATAGTTGCCACCTCTAATCGCTGCGATAGAGAAAGTAATTCATTCACTGTGCATATATCTTCAAAAAACTGATAACACTCTTGTTCATTTTGTAAAGTTAGTATTGCACGAAACAGTTGTGAAACTGCTTCTGATTTCACGTCTTTTCCCATGATTTTTTCGCTGTCCTTCCATTTACAATTTTACACTTTTATGCTTTAACGTGTTACAGTATAATACTTTTTTCTTCTAAAGTAAAGTTTTTTTCTTTAATGCTTCTAAAAAGACATCAACACTTCTATTTAAAATCAAATGCTCTGGGAAGTCACACGCATCAAATACCTCCTGGGCATTTTGATGAAGTCCCACATCTGTTGCAATATGGGCATCACTTCCTACAATCACTGGCACCTCATATTGTTTACAAAGCTTAAGCATGGTAGTAGCATTTTCCCTAGTATTTTGTCTAAAGGTATTGGGGCTTAGAGAATTATTATTTACCTCTAGTATCGTATTTGTTTCCTTCGCCACTTTTACCACCTGCTCATAATCAAGAGGGTAAGCACCGTCATCAGGATGACCTATAATATTCACTCTTTTATTCTTCATAGCACCAATGACTGCGGCAGTATTTTCTTCTATACTTCCCGGAGCAATACATGGTCCATGAAGGCTTGCTATGGCTACATCTAGTCGGTCTAACAAATAATCATCTAAATCAATATTTCCTTGATAATCTAATATATTTAATTCTACACCTAATAATAGCTTAAGTTCTCCCATCTGGCGACTAACCACCTTTAGGTTTTCAAAATAAATTTTGTTGGTGGTGCCTGGCATAGAGGGAGCATGCTCTGTAATTCCTAATAGCCCAAGCCCCTTTTCTTTCGCCGAAGCCACCATTTCTAACATAGTACTATAGGCATGTCCACTTGCCACTGTATGAGTATGCACATCTAAACAATAATTCATTTTAATTCTCTCCATTTCGCTTTATGATTTGTTCTAGCTCTAATCCATATTTTTTTGCAATGTCCTTTGCATAGCTTAGCCCATCTGGCATAGTTCGAACTAGCTTGTAGCTTCTAGTTCCATCCTCCTTACTCTTCATTTGAGCCGCTAAATTATCGATTTTACTCTTGTTTTGTGGATGACTGTTAAAGGTATCCACCTGATGAGGCAAATCATGAATATGGGTAACAAATAGCCCGCGACATCCAATGATTCCCAAGCCCGTTAACACTTCCCCCGCAATATAGCCAGCCTCAGTTCCACTAGTACTTGAAAACGCCTCATCCATAATAATTAAATCATCCTCTGTAATCTGTTCTAAAATATGGGATAGCCTTGCACATTCACTTTCTAATCTTCCTTTTCCATAATTGTTTTCATCTGAGTCTGGAAAATGAGTAAAAATGTTTGATACAGGGCTTAAAACAGCCTCCTTTGCAGGCACAAATAATCCTAATTGAAATAATGCTTGTACCATTCCAATAGAATATGCAAACACAGATTTTCCTCCATGGTTTGGTCCTGTAATAATAAATATTTTTCCATTTTCATCAAAAGAAAAATCATTTCCTACCACTGTAACCTCTGAAAGCTTAAGGGCTACCATAGGATTATATGCTCCAACCACTTCACAGGCCTGCTCCTTCATTGGTTTAATTTGAGGCTTACACATAGGCAAATTCTTTTCTTCCATTTCCTTTAGAAACTTCACCGCTGCAGTTAAAAACCTAATATCATTTAAAATTCTTACTAAAAAGTCCGTTCTATGGGCAAAATATTTTTGTATCAACGGCTCAAAGCTTTTAATACTTTTTGCAAAAATATGCTGAAACGCTGATTCTAACGCAATATTTAAGGATACCTGTTCATTTTTATCCAGCACTCTTTGCACTGCACTTAATTCTGTCATACACTGATACTCATCCTTTTTCATTGGATGAAGTAGCTTATCCATAATATTTCCTTGATGATATTCCTTTGTATTAATTGACACAATTCCTGCATCCTTTGCTCGCAAGGTACCATCAATATTAATTCCCACAGTAATGCTTTTTATATGACTTACATTGGTTTGTAATTTTGCCATTTCTTTTTTTAGAGTTTCATATTCTTCTGCATGAACGTGACTAAACACTACTTCCTTTAGCTTGTTCATCCCTTCTGAATGCAGGGTAACCTGTTCAAGAATCTCCTTCATGTAATCCATAATTTCCACATACATTTCTAAGGTACGCATGGCATATAAATTACTTTCTACCGTGGCATCTGGCTTATTAATTTTTCTCATGTCATAGATATTTTGAATCATAGGCTGAATCTTTACTAGCATATCATACACCTTTGGTTCTCTCATAATATCTTCTACTACATCGATGCGATAAGAAAGCACCTCTTCATTTTTGGTAAAATAATCCTTTAATTCCAAATTTGGTATTCCTAAATAGCTTTCCCTTTTTAAAAAAATCATACTGTCTATCCCAAGATTTTTTATAAAAGAAAAGTCTGTAAACCCGTCCTCTTCCTTTGCTGTATACCCGCTAGGATAAAGCAAGCTAAAAATATCCTGTTCCATGTCAAATCACCCTCTCTTTTTTTCCATTATACACCTTTTTCTCCTCTATGCATACTATATTAAAAAGTAATCCGAAAAGAGACTATTATGAAAAAATTAATTGCGATTCTTCTCTGTGTATTGTGTGCTTGCACAAGCTTTACAGGCTGTGAAAAAAAATCCACCCTGAAAAAGGTGACTGTAAATGAAGTAGCACATTCCATTTTTTATGCCCCTCAATATGTAGCCATGGAAAAGGGATATTTCAAAGAGGAAGGACTAGACGTTACCATACACACTGGCTTTGGTGCAGATAAAACCATGACCGCCTTGCTATCAGGAGATGCAGACATTGGTTTTATGGGACCAGAGGCTTCTATTTACCTATACAACGAAGGTGCCGACGATTACGCGATTAACTTTGCCCAATTAACCCAAAGGGCGGGTAACTTTCTGGTATCTAGAGAGCCCATAGAGCATTTTAATTGGTCTATGGTAAAGGGAAAAGAGCTAATCGCCGGAAGAAAAGGCGGTATGCCACAAATGATACTAGAATATGTGTTAAAAAAGAATCACTTAGACCCAAATACAGATGTAAAAATGATTCAAAATGTAGACTTTGCCAATACTGCTGGCGCCTTTTCTGGGGGAACAGGAGATTTTACAGTAGAATTTGAACCAGGAGCTACTACCCTTGAGCAAGAAAAGGTAGGGCATGTAGTGGCCTCTCTTGGAGTAGACAGCGGCTACGTTCCATACACTGCCTATTGTGCGAAAAAAAGCTATATAGAAAAAAATCCAGAAATATTAGAAAAATTTACCCGTGCAATCTACAAAGGACAGCAATTTGTAGACACCCATAGCGCCGAAGAAATTGCTGCTATCATTAAACCACAATTTCCAGAAACAGATATGGAAACCTTAACAAAAATTCTTACCCGTTATCAGGAGCAGGATTCCTATAAAACTAATCCATTATTTGAAGAGGATAGTTTTTTACTACTACAAGATATTCTCTCTGAAGCTGGCGAGCTAAAAAAGGAAATCCCGTATGAAACATTAGTTACAACAGAATTTGCCGAAAAAGTAATGAAATAGAAGAAAAAAACGGTGTACCCTAAACAAGTACACCGTTTCTTTTTATATCGCATAATTTTTTCTATGTAAATCTGTTACCAATGGTAGTTGATTTTTCTTAAATAATTGGTCTAGCGCCTCCATACCATGCTCTCTTTTATACAGAATTTCTTCCTTATAGGCTGGTACTACCATATATGCCTTAATAATAGCACCATCTGCACACTTCATGACACTATACTTTTCGTCTAGCTGTAATAATACCACCCCACCCATGGTAGTATCATCAGTAATTGGCTCAAAATTAGCACCATTTGGCACTGTATGACCATAGCCTAAATAGGTATTATTTTTTTCTGGAAATCTTGCTAAATATTTTAGTAAATGAACTGCCCAGAAATCCTTTTCACTCATATCATTTAAGGTAGATTCTCCAGCACTTTCTGGAAACCACTCTTTTGGCATAAACATCATAAGCTCTGCTCGTTCAAACTCCTCCTTTGGAGTTAGCTCCTCTGGCAAATTCATGACATGATCACTCATACCAGTAGTATAAACCACATAAAAATCCTCAGTTTCATTTGGTCGTAAAATATTAATATCTATACGAATGGTATCTGAGATAACCTCCTGATACATGACACCTTCTCTATGTGGAAAACAACGACAAAAGTGTTGATTCACCGCTAAGGCGTATTTTCCATATTGCTTTCTTGATTCTCTTGTTCCCATTTTTCTTTCCTTTCTTTATGTCCTACTTTAACTCGCATATCTTTCGGCTTTGTACCATTGTATTATAATTTTTTTAAAAAAGCAAATTTCTTTTTTTCATTCGATATTTTTCTATTTTTTCATACAATTTCTTTCAAAAAGCACATCGTAAATTTGCCCAATTCTCTTTTTTATTTTTAGTAATATTAAACAAAATTAACGTTGATATCCCCCTTTTTTTAGGCAGAATAATTGTGTTAGTATTGTTTCTATGGTATAATAGCGCTAAGTCATTAGAAGTTGCTTACGTAACTAATTATGTGCAAAATATTGCACATTAATATAGGTAATAGACTTAGCTAACATTAAACTTATTGACACTTATTTATTCACTAGTTAGGAGGACACACTATGAGTCATAAAGAAAAAAAACAAACAAAGAAAAGAAATTTTTCTTTTCATTTTAATTCCAAACCGCCAAATGAACCACAAAAATTCCAAAGTATCGGTTCTCAGATTTCATATCGAATTATTATCTTGGTAGTTCTATGTAATCTTATTCTAGGTTCCATTGGAATTTGGGCGAGCTATACCTCTTGTACCTCAACCCTTAATAATACAATGGGTGAGCTATCACGTTTAGCTGCTGACCGAGTAAGTGCTGAATTAGCTGAATATTCTGCCATTGCCACCGAAGCTGGTAGACTCCCTCAATTAACTGACAGTTCAATCACTACTTTCCAGAAACAAGTTCTAATTAATCAGCGTGTAAAATCAAATGAATTTTTATTTGGTGACTATGCTGATCGCAGTGGTGAAAGCTTATTTAACGAAGGAGTAAATTACAAAGAAACTGAATATTTCCGTGCTGCCATGCAAGGTAAAACCTACATAAGTGAACCGATTATTGACCCTGAAACAAACAAAGCAACCATATACATTTGTGCCCCTGTAAGAAATAGTGGTAGTGCTACAGGTACCATTGGCGGGGCAGTCATTTTTGTACCAAATGAGGAATTTTTAAATGATATTATGAAGTCCATTCATATTGGAAAAAGCGGACAAGCCTTTATTTTAAATTCCTCTGGACTAACCATTGCCCATACAAACACCAAGCTATCTGGTGTAGAAAATGCCATTGAAGCTGCAAAGAAGGATAAAAGCTATTCCTCTCTTGCAAAAATTCAGAAGAAAATGATTGCAGGTAAATCTGGAAATAGTAGCTATTCTCTTAATGGCTCAAAGCGTCTTATTTTCTATGCTCCACTAAACAATAGTGGAAATTGGAGCATTGGTGTAACTGCTAAAAAAAGTGAATTTATGACTACCTTTTATGTATCCTTAGTGATTATTTTAATTTCCTTAGTATTATTTACCTTTATTGGAATGACCGTTGGAAAACGCCTTGGAAATTTAATTGCTTTAAGAATTAACACCTGTGTTACCCGATTAGAACAATTATCCCAAGGAGATTTATCCTCTGAAATTCCTCCAGCTACCTATAACGATGAAACTAAGCTGCTCCTAGAATCTCTTAGTCGAACCGTTTCTGGTCTTAGAAGTATTATTGCTGATATAGAACATCATGTTGAAGAATTGGCAAACGGTAATTTATGTGTAGAAGTTTCGGAATCCTACAAAGGTGACTTTGCAAATATAAGCGAATCCTTCCGCAGTGTATTTATTTCTCTTAATAGTGCTATGGAAGAAATCAATCAAAGCTCAGACCGAGTATTAGATGGTTCTACTAACCTTGCCAAAGTAGCTCGTGCTCTTTCTGATGGTGCTACCGACCAAGCAAGTGTAGTAGAGGAATTAACTGCAACAATTACTGATATTTCCAGCAAAATTCAGGACAATGCAGACAATGCTAATCTTGCAAAGGCAGCTGCAAATCGTAATAACGAAGCAATTATTTCTTGCAATGAAAAAATGCAACAAATGACAGATGCAATGACGAAAATTATTGATGCGTCGAATCAGATTTCTGTTATTATACAAACCATTAATGAAATCGCAGAGCAAACGAATCTATTATCCTTAAACGCTTCTATTGAAGCTGCAAGAGCTGGGGATGCTGGAAAAGGCTTTGCAGTAGTTGCTTCCGAGGTTGGTAGCCTTGCTGTACAAAGCTCTGCCGCAGCAAATACCACTGCTGGTTTAATTGAAAATGCAATTCAAGCAGTGAAAGAAGGTACCCTATTAGTAGAAAATACCGCAAAATCATTAAACGAAACTGTTTCTCATTCAGAGGAAATTGCAAAATCTATTTCTGATATTGCTACCGCCTCTTCCTTACAAGCGGAAGCAGTAGAACAGGTAACAGAAGGTATTAACTCTATTTCTAATGTAATTGAATTAAATTCAAGAACTGCAGAGGAAAGTGCAAATTCAAGCAATGCACTAAAAGCGGATGCTAATGCTTTAAAGGATTTGGTAAACAAATTCCAATTTAAGCATGAATAATATACAAAAGAAAGCCACTTGTACTTAAACAAGTGGCTCTTTTTGTGTCTCATTTTCATCTAATTCATTCATTTTCTTAAAGGTTGCAAGGGCTTTATTTTTAATCAAAGGAATGCAATGTTCCTTTACAAATGCAATTTTTCCTAATTTATCAGAGCAGTAATCTAAATACTCTGTTGCTTGTCTTGTAAGCTCCTTAAACTCTTCCTTTGATAATCTTCCCTTTTCAATTACAAGATAGTATCCTCTTAATTGCTTATACAAATGGCTTTTAATTGTTTTTTTTGTTTGTATTACACTGGCAAATTGTTGTACCTGATCTAAGCTTTGGCATTCATATACCAGCTGAGGATTTGAATTTGTTTTTTCCTTGGTCGTCGCTTCTTCTGGTGGTAATGACTCCTTAAGAAAACCAAGTGCATTTTTTATCTCAGAAATCAAATCCATCATTCCAATTTCTTCTCTATCTGAAAAAGTAATAGCAAGACCATTCATAGGAAGTGGCATAACCTGCATTGCAACCACACCATTTTTGCTTTCATAGCCTACCTCTTTGGCTGCTAGCTCCACAATTTGCTGTAAAAACTCATGTGCCTTATCTTTGTTTGTTAAGAAATCCTCTATCTCAAGCCCCTGTTCCTTAATGTCCTCCTCGGAAACAATACATCTAACTGTATTTTGATTTAGTCGAATAAATTTCATTCGCATTTCCTCCCATCTCTTACTCTAAGGTACTTATCACCTTTTTATTCATAATCATTAAAAATGTTACACACACCGATACTGATGCAATTTCCGCAATAGGAAATGCCCACCACACATGCGCTAGCTCCCCTATCTTAGAAAATAGGTATGCCACTGGTACTAATACTAATAGCTGTCTTGCAATGGATACCCCCATGCTAAATATTCCATTTCCCAAGGCTTGAAAAACAGAAGATGAAATAATACAGAAGCCCGCAAACACAAAACTTAAACTAATTGTTCTAAGAGCAGGTACTCCTATTTCTATCATTTTATCAGATGCGTCAAATATTGCAAGTAGTTGTTGTGGCATTGTTTGCATAATAATCAAACCAATAAGCATAATACCACAGGCATATAGTACACTAAGCTGTATGGTTTTTACTAATCTTCTTCTATTTCTAGCTCCAAAATTATAAGAAACAATCGGCACCATTCCGTTATTTAGTCCAAACACTGGCATAAATACAAAGCTTTGCAATTTAAAATAGACACCAAATACAGATACTGCTGTCTTGGAGTAGCCTGCTAATATTTTATTCATACAAAAGGTCATGATTGAACCAATGGATGCCATAATTATGGATGGAATTCCAATATACAATATTTTTCCAATTACTTCAAGATGTACGCGAAAGTTTTTAAAGCTAATATGAATATCTGGATTTTTCTTTATGTTCATAATAATAGCTGTAATTCCCGCTATGGTTTGTCCTAACACTGTAGCTAGTGCTGCTCCTTTTACTCCCATTTTAGGAGCTCCCAATAATCCAAAAATCAGAATTGGATCTAAAATAATATTAATAATTGCTCCTAGCCCTTGAGTAATCATGGATAACACAGTTCGTCCTGTAGACTGCAATAATCTCTCAAAAGTAACCTGCATAAAGAAACCTAACGAACCTATAGTACATATTTTTAGATAGGCGATTCCTAAAGGTAGAATCATATCTGCCTCTTCCTTTGTCAAATCCTTGATTTGAGCTGACATAAAGGTAGGAATTAAAAATAGTCCAATCATAATAAATACTAATGTCCAAATTAGCACAATGAAAATACCTTGTCTTGCTGTTTCATTTGCTCTTTCCTTATTTTTTTCTCCCAAGCTTTTTGATAGTAAGGCGTTGATTCCAACCCCTGTTCCTGTTCCTACTGCTATCATAAGATTTTGCATTGGGAAGGCTAAGGATACCGCAGCTAATGCCTCTTCACTTACTTTAGCTACGAACATACTATCTATAATATTATAGAGAGCTTGTACCAACATAGAGATCATCATTGGTACTGCCATAGAAATAAGTAGCTTATTCACTGGCATAGTCCCCATTTTGTTTTCTTTTTCACTTAATTGATTCATTGTTTTCTCCATTATTTCTAATAGTTGGAAAAAACTATATTAGGTTATTAACCCAATATAGTTTTTTCTCTCTGTATCCTATTTACTTAAAGATTATTCTTGTGCATCTAATGCATAGAATTCTTTTAATTTTAATAATTGTTGATATTTATCCTTTGCATATTGCTCAGATTTTTCAAATAATTCTTTTGCTCTTTCTGGATTTTGTCTTACTAAAGCACTGTAACGAACTTCATTTTGTAAGAATTCTTTGTAATCCTTTGTTGGCTCCTTGCTGTCTAATTGGAATGGATTCTTTCCTTCTTGTGCAAGTCTTGGATCGAATCTGAATAGGTGCCAATATCCAGATAGTACAGCATTCTTTTCTTCTGCTTGTGCATTTGCCATACCACCTTTAATACCATGGTTAATACATGGAGCGTAAGCAATTACAATAGATGGTCCTGGATAGCTTTCAGCCTCTACTAACGCTTTCACACATTGGTTGTAATCTGCACCTTGTGCGATTTGTGCTACATAAACATATCCATAGCTCATTGCGATACGAGCTAAATCTTTCTTCTTCACTTCTTTACCACTTGCAGCGAATTGAGCAATTGCTCCAGTTGGTGTTGATTTAGAAGATTGACCACCTGTGTTAGAATATACTTCTGTATCAAACACAAGAATATTTACATCTTGACCGCTAGCAAGTACATGGTCAACACCACCAAATCCGATATCGTATGCCCAACCATCTCCACCGAAAATCCATTGAGATTTCTTAGATAAGAAGTCAGCATCCTTAAGGATTTCTCTTGCAGCATCACAACCACAGTCATCTACTGCTGCCTTTAGCTCTGCTACTAAATCTCTAGTTGCTTTATCATTTTCTGCTCCACAAGTGAAGGTATCAAGATAATTCTTTGCAGCACTTACAACAGATTCTTTCTTTCCATTTGCCACAATATCTTCCACTTTTTCTTTTAAGCGATTTCTCATAGCTTGTTGTGCAAGTAACATACCATAACCATATTCTGCATTATCCTCGAATAATGAGTTAGACCAAGCTGGTCCTCTTCCCTCTTTATTCACTGTATATGGTGTAGATGGTGCAGAACCACCCCAGATAGAAGAACATCCTGTTGCATTTGCTACATACATTCTATCACCAAATAATTGAGTTACTAATTTCGCATATGGTGTTTCACCACAACCAGCACAAGCTCCTGAGTACTCAAGTAATGGTTGTTTAAATTGGCTACCTTTTACAGTAGAGGCTTTAAATTTCTCAAGTACTTCTGGTTTATCTGAAACAGTACGTCCATAATCAAAGTATACTTGTTCTTGTTCATTTCCTTCTAACAATACCATAGAAAGTGCTTTTTCACCTTTCTTACCTGGACATACATTTACACAAGATTTACATCCAGTACAATCCATTGCTGAAATTGTCATAGAGAAATAATATCCTGGCATTCCAGTCATTGGAATAATCTTCATTCCTTCTGGTGCATTTGCTTTTTCTTCTTCGTTCATTACTACTGGACGAATAACTGCATGTGGACATACATAGGAACAGAAGTTACATTGAATACAATTTTCTGTATTCCAGCAAGGAATATCTACTGCAACTCCACGTTTCTCATATGCTGCTGCACCTTGTGGAAGTGCACCATCTGCATAATCTACAAAGGCTGATACAGGAAGCTCATTTCCTCTTTGTGCATTCATTGGAATTTGAAGATTATTTACAAAATCTACTACATCTTTTCTATCTCCAGTTACTTTTGCAAATAACTCTTCTTCCTTGGCATTCTTCCATTCATCTTTTACTTTAATTTCTACTACGTCCTGGATACCACGTTCAATAGCTGCATGGTTCATAGCAACTACTTTTTCACCCTTCTTACCATAAGAAGCTGTAGCTGCATCCTTCATATATTTCACAGCATCATCAACTGGAATAATATTTGCAAGCTTAAAGAAGGCTGCTTGTAATACAGTATTAATTCTTCCACCTAAACCGATTTCTTTTCCAATCTTAATACCATCGATGACATAGAATTTAATGTTGTGGTCTGCCATATATTTCTTTACTTGTCCTGGAAGATTTTGTTCAATTTGCTCTTCATCCCAGCTACAGTTAAGAAGGAAGGTTCCACCGTCCTTTAAGTCTTGTACCATGTTATATTTCTTAATGTAAGATGGATTATGACATGCTACAAAGTTTGCCTTGTTAATTAGGTAAGTTGACTTAATTGGATTCTTTCCAAAACGAAGGTGAGAAATAGTAACACCACCTGATTTCTTAGAATCATAGTCAAAATATGCTTGTGCATACATATCTGTGTGGTCACCAATAATCTTAATAGAGTTCTTATTAGCACCTACTGTACCATCAGCACCTAATCCCCAGAACTTACAGCTAATTGTGCTTTCTGGTGTAGTGTTTGGATTCTCTCCAATTTCTAATGAAAGATGAGTTACATCATCTTCAATACCAATTGTAAATTGTTTTTTCTCATGATTTTTATAAACTGCAATAATTTGAGCAGGTGTAGTATCCTTTGAACCTAAACCATAACGTCCTGAGAAAATAGCTACATCTTTAAACTTAGAATCTCTTAAAGCTGCAACTACATCTAAGAATAATGGTTCACCTTGTGCACCTGGCTCTTTTGTTCTATCTAATACACTAATACGTTCTACTGTATCAGGAAGTGCATCAATTAAATGCTTTGCACTGAATGGGCGATATAAGCGAACCTTAACTACACCCACTTTTCTTCCTTTTTCTAGCATGTAATCTACTGTTTCTTCGATTGTTTCACATACGGAACCCATAGCAATGATAACATGAGTTGCATCTTCGGCACCATAGTAGTTAAATAAACCATAGTTAGTACCAATTTTATCATTTACCATTTTCATTTGAGCTTCCACAATTTCAGGAAGTGCATTGTAATATTGATTACTTGCTTCCTTTGTTTGGAAGAATACATCAGGATTTTGTGCAGATCCGTGTAATACTGGATGCTCTGGATTAAGTGCACGTCTTCTAAATGCATCTACTGCATCTAAATCCATCATATCCTTTAAGTCCTCTTGATCCCACATTTCAATTTTTTGTAATTCGTGTGAGGTTCTAAAACCATCAAAGAAATGCATAAATGGAACGCGTCCCTTTACTGCACTACAATGTGCAACTGGTGCTAAATCCATTGTTTCTTGTACACTACTACTACATAGCATAGCAAAGCCTGTTTGTCTACAAGCATATATATCTGAATGATCACCAAAGATTGATAAAGCATGTGTTGCTAATGCACGAGCAGATACGTTAATTACACATGGTAATAACTCACCTGCTATCTTGTACATATTTGGTATCATTAATAACAAACCTTGGGAAGCAGTATAAGTGGTAGTAAGAGCCCCTGCTGATAGCGAACCATGTACAGTACCTGCTGCACCTGCTTCAGATTGCATTTCAGCTACTTTTACTTTTTGACCAAAAATGTTTGTTTTACCTTCACTGGCCCATTTATCTGTTACTTCAGCCATTGTTGAAGATGGTGTAATTGGATAAATTGCTGCTACATCTGTGTATGCATATGACACGTGAGCTGCGGCATTATTTCCATCCATTGTTTTTCTTTTTCTCATTGCATTCTCCTCCTTTTTGCAATACAACTGTACACCTTTTTTCTAGCGTACAACATACA
>JAFPBJ010000084.1 GCA_017390525.1 Lachnospiraceae bacterium
CTTGTTTCCTCCCTTACGATTGAAAGATAAGCTGTACTGGACTTTTTTTGCTAAGTTTGATTATTGGAAATACAATTCCCAGCGCTACCATACCAACTCCAATTAAGGCAGTTTTTCCGTACACATGCTGAGATAAAATATCTATCATAAGAGAAACTTCCTCACTAGTACCTCCTACATAATATTTAACAAATAGAATACTTACTATTACCATTAACAGGAAGGCTGCTATCAGCTTTATAACATTTTCCCATACAATAATAGAAACAATATCCTTTGTCCCTGCTCCCACTGCATACAAAATTCCATATTCCGATTCTCGCTTCCATATAGACATAATCTGAAAGCTTAATAAACATATTACAGTAGTCGTTCCTAATAAAAAGAATAACTCCATCATCAGATTTTGAAAGTTCTTAGAATCCCTTTCTCCATGCTTAATATCAACCCCCATATTCCCAATTTGAATATCCACCTTGTGCTTCTTGGCAAGTTCTTCTAGTTTTTCTTTTCCTTCTTCAAAAGAATAAGAGGAATTAACATCAAATAACCACATTGCATCTGTAATATTTGGTTGTACCATAAAAGCAGCATAATCTAAATTATCATACAGCTTAGTTTTCCATACATTACTTCCAACGAATACTTGTGTTCCTACAAATCGGCTATGTTTTTTTAATATTCCCAACACCTCAAAATTCATACATTCTCCCTTAGAAGGCTTGTATTGATACGTTGTTCCTACCGGAATATCTTTATATGCATATCCTAAATACAATCCAATTACATTTTTCTTTTTTAGCTCTTCCTCAGTAAGAAACTTTCCTTTTTCCAAGGAAACATTGCAAAGTGAAAAAATTCCTTGCTTCACATAATGAAATTCCACCATATTTTCATAATTACTATCGCAAAACCCTTGTTGATGTCCTTCTTGAATCTGGTACAACTCTGGTATAATTGCTGTACCACCCGTTCCTAAAGGACCAATAGAATCTATTTCCTTACTGTTTAAGGCTTCTTTATAAAATGATAATGCCTCTTTTGTGTAAAAATTATCTACCATAAGTGTCCCTACCATTTCAGGCTTCTTTTTTAAAACTTGTTCTAAGGTAATTTTACTATAATGAGATTGTATATTTAAAAAAAAGGCGATTGAAAGCATAAGCAAGCTCACAAATAATAACATTACTTCGCCAAAAAATCTTTTTCCATTCCGTCCAATTGCATCTATGGCAAATATAAATTTTCTTCCCTGTGTCATTTTACATGCCCCCCTTCTGTCTCATTCCCTGTGTAATTTCTTTTCTTACAATCATGAAAAAAGGAAGCAACGTTGCAAACAAAGTAATTGCTACAATTCCTACTAGTAAGTAAACACCCTTTGTTAGGTCAAACTGCACCAATCTTTCTAGCCTTTTATTTGCCAAAAGGTAGATTCCTTCTAACAAGAATGTAATGGGAATACTCCATAATACGCTTGTCATAATATCCTTTAATAGCAATAAAAATAAGTGAACATTTCCACACCCAAAGGCTCTTCTAATTGAGAATTCCTCTTGTCTTCTTGCTACAAATATCCATGTAACTATACATAGGTTCAGTAGTGCAAAAAAAGCAACACAACCCATTCCTACTTTATTTAACCCTTGATAAAGTTGGCTTTGAAAATTCAAATTCTTCTTGGCTTCCTCTATGCGACAGCTTAGACCAATTTCCTTCAATTTACTACATAGCCTTTCATACTCCTTTTCTAAAGGCTCATCCGAATCCATCTGAACGTATAACACCATTTCATATTCTAATTTTTCTCTTATATTCCTACTTAATACTTCTTTCGATTTCTGTGTAAGGGTATTCCAAAAAACGGAAACTCTATTATCATACCCACCTGCCACATCATTTTTATAAACTGCAGTCACAGGGTAGCTATCATTTAAAATAGATAAATTAGATTCCTTTCCTTCTTTCGTGGTATCCTGTAAAAACAATTCTCCAATATATACTCCCTTATTTCTAGTTCTTTCCTGTTTCTTTTCTAACGGTGCAAGTCTTTCCTCATTTGCAAACAAAATAGTCACATCGCTATTTTCTGTGCTTGTACCAACAGCTACATTCGTAATCAATTTTCCATGAGGAAAATTTTCTTTTTCCAAAATAGAAAATAAATCTGTAACACAGCTATCCTTTATTTTTTTTGTATTAATAGCAGTCACATAGACTTTCACCTGATTACTATACTGCTCATTTATAGCAGCTTCTTCTTTTACTCCTTGTAACAATTCAATGGAATTATAAAGCAAAAAAAGGACAAGCGTAAAACTAATCAGCAACAAGGTAAAGTTAAAGGAATCTCTAATGATATAAAGTTTTATGTATTCTATATATTTTTTCATTATATTCTCCTTATGCAAAGGCAATACTGTTTAGATATCTTTATTTTATCTAAGCAGTACCGCCTTTTATGTCATTATAAATAACAGAACAAGCAAGTTATTATTTATAAATCTGCTTGCATTGTCATTTTATCTACTCCATCAATGGTAGAGCGAATCTTTCCCCATGTTTGTCCATAACCACAATTAAAACCTGATTTTTCAACACTCATCTTTGTAGCATTTTATAATGGCTCAGTTGTCAAGACAAAAATCTAAGACTTTTATAATGAACTGATATCCATGGTTATGGGAAGATAGAATCTCTCCAGTGACATCCTCCAATTAGGCAGCATCCTTAGCAGCGTCATAAAGCATAGCAGGATAGTATACAGATGCTGGAGGAACATTACCGATTGCGGAATGGCAACGCTCAAAGTTGTACTTACGAATATAAGCAGCGATTGCC
>JAFPBJ010000085.1 GCA_017390525.1 Lachnospiraceae bacterium
AATGCATATCGAACCAAGTATGGCTGTTCATGCAAATCAAGCTGATGAAGCATTTTTGAGAGTTGGAGATAAATCCAAGAAATTATCTTTCGAAGAGAGAACACAGTTAATGTATGACAAAGGGGAAAGATATTTTGAGGATAAATCGGTGCCGGATGCTACTGTTGAAGATTTGGATATGGGACTTGTGAAATCTTATATTGATAAAATTGGCTATGGAAAAAGCGAGTTGGAATATTTAAAAGAGAACAAGGGTTTTTTGAAAGTTAAGCAAGGGAAGGAACTTGTCAGTGGTGCGGCAATTCTTTTGTTTGGAAAAAATCCCCAGTTATTTTTTCCTAGAGCAAGGATTAGATTCATAAGGTATGAGGGAAATGAAGAGAAATCCCAGAATTGCGGAATTTCTTAAAGCTTATAAATTTGTTAAAGAATATGGTGAGGGAGTCGACAGAATGTATAATGAGCTTGAGAGTGCAGGACTTCATGAGCCAGAATACTTTTGTAATGCATTTATTTTACAAACTGTTATATATAATAAAAATTATGATAATTCAGATGGGTATTTAGAAAATACGGCTATTCAAGAAACAAATCCGGCTATTGAAGAAAGAAACCCGACTATTAGTGAGCAAAATCCGGCTATTGAGGAAAGAAACTCGTCTATTCAGAGTGAAAAGCTGTCTATTGAGAAACTAAAGAAAGGTTTCGTAAATAAAAACTATCGTGAAAATACCAAGGATAATATTTTAGCTGTATATAATGATATAGATACAAATCAGATATTTGGGGCACCGGAAATTGAGAGAGTATTGGGTTGTTCTCCGACAACAGCGAAAGAAATTATGAAGAAAATAAGAGATATGGAAGTTGTGGTGGAAGTAAAGGGAAGTGGAAAGGGAAAATACAGATTCATTTATGAAAATGAAGCATAGACGTGACACGCGTCACATCTATGACTAGCAATTTTTCACGAATTGACATTTTTAGCAAATCTTGGATCGACGAACCCATATTTTGGCATTATCATAGACTCTGTAATCAGTTAATTGTGGTTACAGAGTCTATTCCCTTCTACACCTTAAAATACTGCATTTCATGATTCAAGTCAGAGGAAGCAGTATGTAGTGCATCAGTACCGTCCTTTAAGGCAATGCTCTTTTCTCCTGTTTTTGCCACAAGCTCCGCAACGCTTTGGGTGGTGGCAAGGATTTCTTCACTGCTAGCGGCCTGTTGTTGGGTGATATTTGCCATATCCATGGCGATTTCGTTTACCTTATTTACTTCTTCGCTAAATTTTTTTAGAACCCTTCCAGTTTGTTCAATTACACCCATAATGGTATGGAAGGTATTAGAGGTATTTTGCATTAGGTTAGAGCTATTTTTAATATAACTATGGCTTTCTCTTGTGGAAAGTTCGGTTTGTTGAATTAAGCTAGAAATATTTGTGATTAATTTTTCAATTGCAATGGCATTTTGCTCTGAGGTGTCTGCCAAGCCTTTGATTTCTGAGGCAACTACAGCAAAGCCCTTTCCAGTTTCTCCTGCTCTAGCAGCTTCAATGGAAGCGTTAAGAGAAAGCAGGTTGGTTTGATTGGCAATTCCTTTAATGACTTCCGTTATAGAATTAATTTCTGTGGCAGCCTGACTAACAGCTACTACTAGTGTGGTGAGCTGTTCCATCGATTGCTCTACCTGCTCCATTGCCTTTGTAATCTCGCCCATATCCTTTGCGGTTTCTACGGAAATGGAAATCATTTTTGTAATTTGCTCATTTGTCTCCTCGTTTGTTTCCTTTGTTTTAATGGAGATGGAAGATAAAGAGGAAGCGTCCTTTGCTAAGATTTGAATGCTGTTAGTGATATCCTCAATGGTAGTAGCTAGTTCACTTAGAGAGTTATTTTGTTTTACGGAATCCTGGCTTAATTCTTCCGCCATACTAGAAAAATGCTCAGAGTGATGAGAAAGCTTTGCTGTGGTGATTCCAATTTCTTTTAATAACAAATCCATTTTTTCAATAAAGGAATTAAGGTTATTATTAATATCACTAATTTCGTCGTGAAAAAAGGTATTATATTTATTAGGCTGTAGGGTAAAGTCGCCGTGAATAATAGAAATGAGATTCTCTTTGGCATGTCCTAAGGCCTTCATAGGCTTTCCTATGACTAAAAGGCAGGTAATGGTGATTAAAATAGTCATAACAAAAATACCAATGACATAAATAGCTAAACATTTGTTAAGGGCGCTAAAAATCGCTTCCTGAGGGACTTGTCCTACGAGGTTTTGCTCCTTTTCTATGGTAAAGGTGATAAAGCCTTTGGTAGAAAAAAAGGCAAGAAGAAATACTGTAATTGAAATCAAAGCGGTAATAGGTACTAAAGTGAGGGTAAGCTTCCATTTTAAAGAAATGTATTTATTTTGTTCCATTTGAATCCTCCGTTCTTAAAATTGTTGTTACTTAAGCTAATTTTTGAATGTGATTTTGGGTTAATCTTTCGCTAAAGTCCTTTTCGGGAAGGGGCTTAGCAACGAGATAGCCTTGAATAAAGAAACAGCCAATAGACTCAAGAAATTTAGCCTGTTTCTCCGTCTCTACGCCCTCACATATGACACTAATTCCTAATTCCTTCGCCATTTTATGTATGGCTTCAATGACGAGACGATTCTTTTTGGAAATGTGGTCACAGTCTAGGAAAGCTCGGTCAAGTTTTAATACATCACAATGAAGCTTTGTTAAAATATTTAAAGAAGAATAGCCAGAGCCAAAATCATCGATAGAAACCCTTACACCTAATTTTTTTAAAGCGGTCATAATTTTTCTGATATGCTGATAATCCTCTACATATAGGTTTTCGGTTAATTCAAATTCCAGTAAATGAGGTGGAATTTCATATTCCTTTATCAATTGTTCTATAAAGGTAACCAAATTTTGATTTCGTAAATGCATTCTAGATACATTCATAGAAATTGGTACCACAGGTTGGTTTGCATTTAGCCTTGCTCGTAGATACTGGCAGGTGGATTGGTATACGAAAAAATCCAAAGCAATGATTTCTCCAGTTTTTTCAAAAACTGGAATAAACTCTCCAGGAAGCATAGCAGTGCCGTCTGCTTTTATCCAACGAATGAGAGCCTCTGCTCCAATCATTTTTTTGCTTTGCAAATCTACCTTTGGCTGGTAATATACTTGGAATTCATTTTGCTGTAGTGCAATTTGAAACATCCTAGAGTATTCTGCTTGCTTTGTAAGCTCGTAGCTTAGCTTATTGGTATATACTTGACAAAAGCCATTTGTTTGCTTTGCTAGCTTTCTAGCCAAATTTGCATTGGAAATAGAGGTGGAAATCGGGGTGGATTTATGCTTGCATATATAAATTCCAGAGTGAATCATAATTTTATTTTGTAACAGTTTTTGTTTTTCTTGTCTGGAAAAAGTCATATTTTTTTCTTCTACTAATTGTATTAGGTCGTGCTTTTTCATCCCTGGTGGAAAAAATACAATGCTAATAAAATGGTCAGAATGCACTCTACAGGAAAGCTGTTTCACTCCCTTAGCACTATTTAGAAACTCTGCAAAATCCTTTAATAGCTCATTTCCCTTTTCAAAGCCGTAGGTATCATTGATATACTTAAAATGGCTGAAGTCAGAATAAACCAATACATAATTGGGATGCTTTTTTCGCAATTTTTCTGCCTCTTCTAGGAAGCATTCATAGCGAACTAAGCCAGTTACACTATCATAGCATTGCTCCATTTTTAATTGATTTTTCAGTAGCATGACTGTTTGATATTGCAGTAGATATTCCTTCAAAAAAGCAGCATAGGGTTGAAAATGCTTTTTTTCCTTTGCTTTCCAAGGCTCTCTCATAGGCTTTTTCGTTAGGGTAAGCGTTCCAAAGGGAGTATCCTTAGAGACTAGAGGCATAGAAAAAATAGCTTCCTTAGAGCTATGCTCTAGGGACTCATATTGGGGGTCTTGCCAATGAAAGGTAAGGGGGGGGCAGACCTCATTTAATTGAAAGGTTAATTCAACCCGAAGCAAATGGTAATAGGTGCCTAGCTTTTTCATCATCTTCATACAAGAAGTAAGGGGACTGCGGTTTTTCATTCTGTCTTTTTCTATAAGCTCATAAAAATTTAGTAGTAGCTTAGAATCAGCTTTATCATAATTCAAAATAATTACCTCCTAATCTGAGACGTATTCTGCGCATCAAAAGTGTATATAGATACTTTCTAAAAATATCATAGCATTAGATGGGAAAAGAAACTTGCATTAGGAAGTAAAAAGAAAGTAAATAAAAAGTAAAAGAAAACCTTATTTTCTTTACAAAAGAAAAACCATATTTTTTTTATATTAGGTTTATGCTAGAATAGTTTTATATAATCATACTAGGAAGGTGACCGATGGCAGGATACATTTTATTATTTGTTGTAATTATTTTAATTTGCTTAATTCTTCACAACACCTCAAGTAAGCTTGGAATTCCTATGCTACTGGCTTTTATTGTGCTAGGTATGATATTTGGCTCTGATGGGTTGGTGAAGCTTCAGTTTGATGATTATGTGCTAGCTCAGCAGGTGTGCTCGGTGGCACTTATATTTATTATGTTTTATGGTGGGTATGGAACTAGCTGGAAAAGTGCCAAGCCTGTGGCAACAAAGGCAATTTTGCTTTCTAGTGTAGGCGTTATTTTAACAGCCTTGCTAGTAGGGCTATTTAGCTTTTTTGTGCTACATATTGGTTTTTGGGAAAGTATGCTGATTGGTTCGGTTATTAGCTCTACGGACGCAGCTTCCGTCTTCTCGATTTTGCGTTCAAAAAGGCTGAATCTTAGAGACAATACGGCACCACTACTAGAAATCGAAAGCGGAAGTAATGACCCCTGTGCCTATATGCTTACCATTGCCATATTAACGGTGATGAATGGAAAGGTAAGTGGAGGCGAATTAATTTATATGATGTTTGCTCAGGTTGCCTTTGGCTTATTGTTTGGTATTTGCACTGCTAGGATTTCTCATTACATACTTGGGAAAATGCAAAATGCAAAGGATGGCATAGACACCATTTTTGTATTTACTATGGCATTGTTTGCATATGCAGGTGCAGAAATTATTGGAGGAAATGGCTATTTAAGCGTGTATATTGCTGGTATTATTTTAGGAAATCAGCCCTCAAAAAATAAAATTGCCATTACACATTTTTTTGATGGGATTACAGGACTCATACAAATGTCCTTATTTTTCCTTTTAGGGCTATTATCCTTTCCTTCCCAATTCGTAGGTATTCTTAAGGTAGCAATTGCCATAGCAGTATTTTTAACCTTGGTGGCAAGACCTGTTGCAGTGTTTGCAATTTTAGCTCCTTTTAAATGTTCCTTCAATCAGAAAATACTGGTATCCTGGGCAGGGCTTAGAGGTGCCGCCTCCATTGTGTTTGCCATGATGGCAACCAATCACCCTGCTTATATGAAAAATGATATTTTTCACATTGTATTTTTTGTGGTGTTATTTTCCATTAGCATACAAGGAACGCTTATACCCTTTGTGTCAAGAAAATTAGGGATGATTGATGACAACACCAACATTATGAAGACCTTTAGTGACTATTCTGAGGAAATTCCCATTCAGTTTATTAAGGTTTCCATTGCAAAAAATCACCCTTGGAATGGCAAGACAGTAAAGGACATCAAAATCATTCCAGATATTTTACTGGTACTGATTTTAAGGGGAAAGGAAAGAATTGTGCCAAAGGGTAACACCACCATTCGAGAGGGAGATGCCATTGTACTTAGTGCATTTTCTGTAGAGGACCATATTGCAGGGGCGCTTACAGAGCTAATCATAGATAAGGAAAATGATTGGCTAGGTAAGACGCTAAAAGAAGTAAAGCTTGGAAATGAAAAAATTATTGTGGCAATTAAGCGACAAAATAAGGTGTTAATTCCCAATGGAAAAACTATTTTAAAAGAACAGGATGTGCTAGTAATTAGCCAAAGATAGAAAGGAAATACAGATGGATATTAATCAAATGTTTCAACAGTTAGATACATTGTTTGAAGAAAAAAAGATAGAAGAGGTAGAGCCATTTTTAATGGAGCAAATGAAGGTGGCAATGGAGGAAGGGGACACTAGCGCCTTAATTACCATTTTAAATGAAATGATTGGCTATCAAAGGGACACTAGTCAATATGACAAGGCAATTTTATATTGTAATCAGGTAATGAAGCTAATGACTAATTTAGGACTTACCCAGTCGGTTCACTATGGTACGACCTTAATTAATGTAGCTAACGCTTATCGTGCAGCTCACCGATTAGAGGAATCTCTAGAATATTATCAAGAGGTATTTCGCTTGTATGAAAATCAGCTAGACAAAAATGATTTTCTCTATGCCAGTCTTTATAACAATATGAGCCTTTTGTATCAGGAAATGAATCAATATGAGAAGGCAGTGGGGTGCTTGAAAAATGCCCTTTCTATTGTAAAGCAATATCCAGAAAAGGAGATTCAGCTAGCGGTGACCTACGGAAACCTTGGGGAAAGCCTGTTAAAGCTAAACAAAGACGACGAAGCAATGGAATATCTTAAGAAGGCATATGATATTTTTGCAAAGGATGAGGAAAAGGATTTCCATTATAGTGGTACCCTATCTGCTCTTGGAGAGGCATACTATAAGAAAAAAGAATATGAGGAAGCGGCAAAATGCTATGAGGAAGGTCTTAGGGAGCTTTCTAGCCATGTAGGAAAAACGGAAGGCTATTATATTATGAAGGATAATTTAGATAAGGTATATATGGCTATGGGAAAGGAAACAGGTCATCCCAAAGGACTATATCTTTGCAAAAGCTATTATGAAGCCTACGGGGCACCTATGATACACAGCCTATTTCCAGAGTATGAAAATAGAATTGCCGTTGGTTTGGTAGGAGAGGGCTCGGAGTGCTTTGGCTTTGATGATGCCTTTTCTGAGGATCACGATTTTTCGGCAGGCTTTTGTATGTGGCTTACCAAGGAGGATTATGAGAAAATTGGTGCTAAGCTTCAAAGGGAATACGATAAGCTTCCAGATACCTATATGGGAATGAGTGCAGTACAAACGAGCCAGGGAAAAGGGCGAAAAGGCGTTCATATCATAGAGGAATTCTATGGTGATATTTTGCAAACCAACCCACATATTACAGAGGAAGCACAGTGGCTTTCGGTGGAAGAGGAGCTACTTTGTACCGCCACCAACGGAGTTGTATTTCGAGATGATTTAGGCGAATTTACCAGTATTCGCAATCGCATAAAGGGCTATTATCCTGATAGAGTATATAGAAAAAGATTGGCAAAAGAGCTTACCCTAATGGCGCAAACAGGTCAGTATAATTATGGAAGAATGAGAAAGCGAAAGGATGAAGTAACAGCACAGCTTATTTTAGCACAGTTTATGGAGCATACACTAAAGGCTGTTTATCTTCTTAATCGCACCTATAGCCCTTATTACAAATGGAGATATGAAGGTACAAAAAAACTTCCTAAGCTTGTTAAGGTAAGAGAGCTATTAAAAGAAATCAATGACCTTCCAAAGGGAGACGATAAAATTCCTGTCATCATAGAGAAAATTGCATCTGAAATGATAAAGGAATTGCAGGTTCAGCATTTGATTAATCATATGGGACTTGACAATTATCTAGAAACAGCAGGAAAAGAGCTACTAAAAACGGATCGAAAGCAAAGCTTAATTGATGAGCTTGTCATGCTAGAATGGACCGCCTTTGATCAAGTGAAAAATCAAGGTGGAAGAGCAGATTGTCAGGATGACTTTGGCACCTTTTCCATTATGAGAAAAAGTCAATATATGACGTGGACTGAAGAAATGCTAGTAAGCTATATTAGTGATTTTAAGGAGGCAAATGAAAAGGGCTGGAATTTAATTACGGAAAAATATGGTCGTATGATGAAAAGCACAACACCAAAGGAATACGAAAAAATTAAAGACCAGCTACCATATCTATCGAAAGAAAAAGAAGCT
Organism: Lachnospiraceae bacterium; assembly: GCA_017390525.1. Lineage (GTDB taxonomy): Bacteria > Bacillota > Clostridia > Lachnospirales > Lachnospiraceae > RGIG989. The sequence continues at coordinate 8,012 of JAFPBJ010000085.1, forward strand.
ATGATAGAAGAAATTGTAAAGATACAGGTAAGCTGGATGGAAGAATTTGCAGAACAATATCCTAAGGTGGCAGGGACGGCAAGAGTGATTCACACCAGTGAGGATACTCCTTTTGATACTTCCTATGAAACCTACCTACGAGGAGAAATTTCTACCTATTCTGATGAGACCTTAGGTTTATATGGAAGAAATATTGTTTCTTTATTTAAAAAGGGAGAGAATCTAGCGAAAAACACCATGGAGCACACTGCTCATCTTTATGGTTATGCATCCTTAGAGGAGCTAGAGGAAAAATTATAAAAAGGAAAGTGTATGTATGGAGCAAAAGAGAAAATGGAAGCTTCCTGCCATTGGAATGCGAATTACAAAATCGGCAGTTGCAGTACTGCTGTGTTATCTAGTGTCTTTTCTTCGGGGCAATAGTGGCATTGTATTTTATTCTCAATTAGCAGCATTGTGGTGTATGCAGGTATATGTTTCTAATACGAAGAAAAATGCCCTGCAGCGTTTTATTGGAACGGTGGTGGGAGCGTTATATGGCTTAGTTTATTTGCTACTTAGAAATGAAATGAATCACACAAAAATTTATACGGAGCTTTTAGATGCAGTAATCATATCTGGGTTTATTGTGATTGTACTTTACACCACAGTTCTTATGAAGAAAAAGCAGGCCTCCTATTTTTCCTGTGTGGTATTTTTAAGCATTGTGGTAAATCACGTTACAGATACCAATCCGTATCTATTTGTATGGAATCGTTTTCTAGATACTATGATTGGAATTATCATTGGAATTGGAGTAAACTGTTTTTCCTTACCAAAGGAAAAGAGAAAGGATATTCTTTTTGTTTCAGGGCTAGACGATACTTTGTTAAATAAAAAGGATAACCTAAGTGATTACAGCAAAATTGAGCTAAATCGTATGTTAGACGAAGGAGCCAATTTTACCATTTCCACTATGAGAACGCCCGCCTCCTTAATGGAGCCTATGTGGGGAATTCGTCTTAAGCTACCTGTGATTGCAATGGACGGGGCAGTGCTTTATGATATTAATGAAAATCGCTATCTTAAGGTGTATGTAATTTCTAACAGCACCTCAAGAAAGGTTCTAGATTTAATGAAGCAGGAAGGCTTAGCCTGCTTTACCAATGTCATTATTGATGATATGCTAGTGATTTATTATGAGGATACAAAGGAAAAGGTACAGGAAGAGCTAGTAAAAAACCTAAGAAAATCCCCTTACCGAAATTATGTGAAAAGAGAATTTCAATCAGAAGAGGGTGTGGTATATTTTATGATGCTATATCCCAGTGAAATCATAGAAGGTTTTTATAAAAAATTAGAGCAGCAGGGTTTCACAAAAGACCTAAAAGTGTTAAAATATAAATCTCAGGACTATGAGGGCTACTCGTATCTTAAGATTTACAATAAAAATGCGACCAAGGAAAATATGATTCACTATCTAAAGGAACGAACAAACCTAAGTAACGTGGTTACCTTTGGAAGTATCAAAGGAAGATATGATATTGTAGTAGAGCCAGGAGATACCAATAAGATGGTGCATATGCTTAAGAAGCTATACGAGCCGATTAAGTGGGAAAAACAAAGTAGGAAAAGCAATTTACAAGAACAATAAAACACAGCAGCTTGTAAGTTAGAAAGAGGAAATTTTGGAAGTGAACTTCCAAATATTTATTGGTGGCAGTATTGCAAGTAGAGCTTGCAATATGCAGGAGGTGTAAACATGGAATACGAAAAAAAGACTTATAAATCCTTTGTGGTTGGCATGATTTTATTTGGAATCAGCTTTATGCTACCAATTTGTTTAATGGGAAAAATATCGGCAGATATTATTATTCGAATGATGTATCTCATTAGCTTTAGCTATATGGCGATGCTAGGAAAGGTAATTTATAAGCACCAACGAATCTATTGGTTGTCTTCCTATACCTATGAAATGGCGAAGAAAATGGATCCTAAAAGACGAGAACTGATTGCAGAAAACTTTATGATTTTAACTCTAAAGGTGTTCTTGATTTTTGTGGTATATTGTATGCTTGCAACATTATTTAGAGCATCCTTTATTTTGGATACCATTACCATTATATTATTAATCGGTTTTGCATGTATGTGTAAGCTAGAGGAAAAACCAAAGTTCAAATAGTTCATAGTGGCAGTTTAGGCATTTTGCATAAAACTGCCACTGTTTTTTTGTGTGGGGTTACACGTTTAACCTATTGTGAAAATCAGAAGTATCCATTAAAATGAAATTAGAATCAAATAAAGGAAAGGATGAAACAATATGAAGCGAGCATTAGTTTTAAAGCAAGATGTAATAAATGCAATAGAAAAAGTAGGAGTAACAAAAGGGGATACCATTATGGTACATTGTTCCCTTAGTAGTATGGGTTTTGTATGTGGTGGACCACAGATTATCATTGAAGCGTTACTAGAAACAGTAGGGGAAGAGGGTACCATTATGATGCCAACCCAAAGCTGGAAAAACCTTGACCCAACTGCAGGGGTACACTGGGAAGAGCCAGAGGAATGGTGGCAAACTATTAGGGATAATTGGCCAACATATAACAAAGACATTACCCCAACCAATACTATGGGAGCAGTAGCAGAGATGTTTCGTAAATGGCCAGGAGCTTGTCGCAGTGACCATCCAGCAAGAAGTGTAGCCGCCTATGGAAAACATGCAAAATATTTAACCGAAAACCATGATTTATCTAATATTTTTGGGGAAGGCTCTCCTCTTTCAAAACTATATGAATTAGGAGGAAAGGTGCTATTAATTGGTGTTGGCTATGATAAAAATACTTCCATTCATTTAGCAGATGCAAGAGCAAACTATCCTTCTAAGCACACTGCAGTGGAAAGCAGCGCTATTATGGAAAACGGTAAGCGAGTATGGAAATCCTATGAAACCTTATTTGTAGACGGAGAGGATTTTGAGGAAATTGGGGCAGCCTTTGAGCTGGAACATAGCGTACAAAAGGAAACCCTTGGAAATGCAACAATCTCTTATATGCAAATGGTGGAATTAGTAGATTTTGCAGTGGAGTGGATTGAAGCAAATCGAAAATAGAGGAGGCGAATTACAATGGAAAAAGAAAGAAATTTTTTTAAAACAGTATGTAATATTGCAATTCCCGTTACACTTCAATGTATGCTCCAATCCTCTTTTAGTATGGCAGACCAGATTATGATAGGGCGCTTAGGTAGTGTCAGTATTGCAGGAGTGGGGCTTGCAGGAAAATTTCTTTCTATTTTCAATGTTGTGGTAGCGGCAATTGCAGCAGTAGCAGGAATTATGATTGCACAATATATGGGAAAGAAGGAAAAAAGAGCGGTTAGTAGTAGCTTTATGCTAAATCTGCTAGTGGCAATAGGGCTTGCCATTTTGTTTACCTTAATCTGTGCAGTATTTCCAAGTGAAATTATGAGTGTATATTCCAAAAAGGCAGCAACTGTGGAAGTAGCAGCTTCGTATCTTAGAATTTTATCTGTTACGTTCTTCCCAATTGCCATTTCTACCTTGGTAGCTACCTTGCTTCGTTGTATGGAAAAGGCATCTCTACCTTTGTACGCAAGTATATTTGCAGCCGTTGTAAATACAGGACTAAATTACGTGCTTATTTTTGGAAAATTTGGAATGCCAAAGCTAGGAGTCAGTGGAGCAGCTATCGCAACAGTTATCTCACAGCTAGCCAATGTAGGCTGCATTTGTATTATGTTCCTACTCATTAACCGAAAAAAGGAAACTCATATTTCTCTTTCCTTTTCCATAAAAGGAGTAGGAGCAAAGCAATATTTATCTATGCTATTACCACTTTTATTTACAGAATTAATGTGGAGCCTAGGAGAAAATGTATATGCCATTATTTACGGAAACATTGGAACCAATGAATGTGCAGCCATGACCCTTACCAATCCTATTCAGGGGCTATTAATTGGAGCTCTAAGCGGACTTGCTCAGGCAGCAGGAATTATCATTGGAAAAGAGCTAGGAAAAAATGAGTTTGAGAGTGCATATGAAAAAGCAAAAAAACTGATGATATACGGACTTATGGGGTCTATCGTCTTATCCCTTTTATTAATCCTTCTTAGCCCATATTATGTACAAATCTATCATGTAGAAAAAGAAGTAAAAACAGTGGGAATTCAGCTTTTAATTGCCTTTGCAATTATCTCTCCTGTAAAGGTACAAAATATGATTCTTGGGGGAGGAATTATTAGAAGTGGGGGAAAAACCAAGTACGTTATGGTAATTGACATGGTTGGAACCTGGCTCATTGGTGTTCCACTAGGATTTCTAACTGCCTTTGTCTTTCATTTACCTATTCCTTATGTATATTTTATTTTATCCTTAGAAGAATGTGTTCGATTATTGATGGGCTTGATTGTCTTTAGAAAAAAAGGATGGATGCATAGCTTAGAGTCAGAAGAAGTATATAGCTAGTGTGTTCGGGGGCGAAAGCCCCCGTTTTTTTAATCAATAGGAAAGTGCTCGTATGTAGTGGGAAGCTAAGGAGAATTTGTGAAACAAATTCTCTTAGAAGTGTCGCTGCAGAGCGACACTTTTTTATTGAAGTTCTGCGATTCTTGATACACCAACAAATATTTCCGAGATTTTATACCAGGTTGGATAATCTACAATTCCAGTGGCAGGAAGCCCAAAGATTTGTTGGAATTTTCTTACGGCATTCTCCGTTTGGGTTCCAAATACTCCGTCTGCAGTTACTGCAGGAAGGGCTGGGTATGCCCGTCTAATTCGATTGAGCTGTTCTTGCATTTGTCTTACCTTTGGTCCTCTTGAGCCAATGGTTAAATCACTTCCCGGCCAAGAGGAAGGAATACCTGAGATTTCGTCAGCAGTATTAATATA
>JAFPBJ010000086.1 GCA_017390525.1 Lachnospiraceae bacterium
GGTACTTACCATTGCGATTATTTTGGCGATTCTTTCTATGTTTTTTGTGACGCCAGATCAGCAATATTTAAAATATATTGATGTGAAGACGTTAGTTATTTTATTTTGCTTTATGGCAGTGATTGCTGGAATGACTCAAATCGGTGTTTTTGCATGGCTAGCAGGAGGAATGCTAGAACGAGTAAAAAATATAAGACAGCTTTTGTTTCTTTTAGTGATGCTATGCTTTTTCTTTAGTATGCTGATTACAAACGATGTAGCACTGATTACATTTGTGCCCCTTACATTAGTGATTTTACAAACACAAGATAAGAAAATAAAAGAAAAATGGCTTGTTCCCACGGTAGTGCTTCAAACGGTGGCAGCTAATATGGGAAGTATGCTTACGCCTATTGGCAATCCACAGAACTTATATTTATATGGGCAATCCAATATGAGCTGCTTAAAATTTATGGGGATTATGTTACCCTACACTGTGCTTGCATTTCTCTTACTAATCGTGCTTATTTTTATTATAAGTAGGAAAAGTAAGGACGTCTTAAGGGTGGCTTCCTCAGACAAAGGTAAACCTATAGAAAAGAAAAAATTAGTACTATATTTAGCTCTATGCATCCCTTTGTTTTTAACGGTGTTACGGTGCTTAGATTATAGAATCCTATTTGTGATTGTATTACTTTTGGTAGGAGGTTTTGATAGAAAAATTTTTGCAAGGGTAGATTATTCTTTGTTGTTTACCTTTGTGGCTTTCTTTATTTTTATTGGAAATATGGGAAGAATGACGGCATTTTCATCTCTTTTGTCTAGGGTGATAGAAGGAAGAGAAGTAATGACTGGAGTTTTTGCGAGTCAAATTATGAGTAATGTACCTGCTGCCTTGCTGCTTTCTGGCTTTACATCGGACTATAAAGCCTTAATGATAGGAACCAACCTTGGCGGACTAGGTACCTTAATTGCTTCTATGGCAAGTCTCATTTCCTATAAACTAGTAGTTAGAGAAAATCCTTTCATAAAAGGGAAATATATGGTTACGTTTACAGTGGTAAATGTATTGTTTCTTGGAGTAATGATGCTGATACCTTAGAAATTCAAAGAATGGAGAAACATATGCAGATTACATATCCAGATTATTATAAAAAGTTTTCCTGTGTCGCAGATCAATGTGTGGATACCTGTTGTGCAGGTTGGAGCATAGTGATTGACGAGGGTACCTTAAAAAAATATAGAGCAGTAAAAGGAAAGTTTGGAAAACGTCTAAGACGTAAGATTCATTGGAGGGACAAAACCTTTTGTCAAAGGGAAGGTAGATGTGCTTTTTTAAATGAGAAAAATCTTTGTGATATTTATACTAATTTAGGAGAAAAAGGTTTTTGTGACACCTGTAGACGATACCCAAGACATATTGAGGAATTTGAAAATGTAAGGGAAATTTCTTTATCCTTATCCTGTCCAGAGGTAGCAAAAATCATACTTGGCTGTGACAAAAGGGTGGAATTTATCACGACAGAGCAAGAGGGAAGAGAGGAAACCTATGAGGATTTTAACTTTTTCCTTTTTGATAAGCTAATGTATAGTAGAAGTTTTATTTTAGATCTATTACAAAATCGGGAGCATTCTATAGAACATAGAATGGGGATTGCCCTTGGGTTTACCCACGATTTACAAAGGAGAATTCGTAATCAAGAAATCTTTCAAATAGATGAGCTAGTGGAGAAATATAAGAAACCAGAAGCCATAAAAGTAATAGAAACAAAATTAAAAGGCTATCAAAACAAAACGAAGAAAAAAATTATTTTAATAGATGAAATGATGGTAGCATTGAATCGATTAGAGGTTTTAAATCAAGAGTTTCCTAAGATGGTTTGTGAGGCTAGAAGAAGTCTATATGAACAAGGAGATGCCTGGTATGAGGCTACACTTAAAACGTTTCAGAAGGAAGTTACAAGCTACCCAGTTATATTAGAACAACTAATGGTATATTTTGTTTTTACCTATTTTTGTGGAGCAGTATATGATGAAAATGCCTATACGAAAATGAAAATGGCAGTATTAAGCACCATTTTTCTTAAGGAATGGATGCTAGCAAGCTGGACAAAAAACGAAAAACAGCTTAGTTTATCTCAAATTGTAAAGATAAGCTATAGTTATTCTAGAGAATTAGAACACTCTGATTTGAATTTAAATGCTATGGAGAAAATGCTCAGAAAAGATGAGCTATTTTCGATGGAGAATTTGCTTACGGTTTTGATGAATTAAAAACAAAAAAGTGTTGCCTTCCATAGTTGACAAGTGAAAGTATAGATGCTAGTCTGTATATATCGTATATATACAATGTGGAAGGATAGGGATATGGATATTATTATAAGCAATTCATCTGGTGAGCCGATTTATCAGCAAATTTCCCAGCAGATAAAGGCGCAAATTATGAGTGGTGAGTTAAAAGAGGGAGATCTTCTTCCGTCTATGAGAAATCTAGCAGTGGAGCTTCGGATTAGTGTAATTACAACGAAACGTGCCTATGAGGATTTAGAGCGGGAAGGTTTTATTGAGTCCTACACAGGGAAAGGAAGCTTTGTAAAAGCACAAAATGCGGAGCTTTTACGGGAAGAAGGATTAAGACAAACAGAGGAATTATTACAAAAGGCTTGTGAAAAGGCAGTGCTTTGCAATGTTTCTCTAGAGGAATTAAAGGAAATATTGGAACTGGTATATGCAGAAAGTGTTGGGGAAAAATAAATGGTAATTGTGTAAGGTTTTTATTTTTCCCTGTTGTTTGGAGGAAATATGTTAACAAGTATTGCATTGATTTTGCTACTAGGTTTATTATTTGGAAGTATTTTTACAAAAATGAAATTACCTGGGCTATTGGGAATGATTTTGGTAGGAATTCTTTTAAGTCCCAATGCTCTTAACTTAATAGATGACTCTATTTTATCTATTTCAGCAGATTTAAGACGAGTGGCGTTAGTGATTATTCTTACGAGAGCAGGGCTTTCCTTAGAGCTTTCTGATTTGAAAAAGGTGGGAAGACCGGCTATTTTTATGTGCTTTTTACCAGCCTGCATCGAAATGCTTGGAACAATTTTGCTTGCCCCTATGTTGTTAGGGGTTACTAGGCTAGAGGCTGCTATCATAGGAAGTGTAATTGCGGCAGTTTCACCTGCAGTCATTGTCCCTAGAATGATTGGGCTTATTGAAAAAGGGTATGGAAAAGAGCATAGTATTCCTCAGCTTATTTTGGCAGGGGCTTCTGTAGACGATGTATTTGTAATTGTTGTATTTACAGCATTTACTTCCTTAGCAGCAACAGGGAAAATGTCTGCTACTAGCTTCTTAAGTATTCCTATTTCTATTGTGTTTGGAATCCTTGTGGGAGCAATTCTTGGGGCAGCCTTTGTTGCATTTTTTAAAAAGGTTCATATGAGAGATTCTGTAAAAATTATTATTATACTTAGTGTGTCCTTCTTACTGTTAGAGTTGGAAACTAGATTGGAAGGTATCCTTCCTTTTTCAGGCTTATTAGCGATTATGAGCTTAGGAATTGTAATAAAAAGGACATATGGAGAGTTAGCAAGTCGATTGTCTAGTAAATATAACAAGCTATGGGTAGCGGCAGAAATTATTTTATTTGTGTTAGTGGGAGCTACTGTAGATTTGGCTTATGTAAAGACTGCTGGAATTTTGGCAATTGTCTTGGTGCTTGGAGCTCTTGTATTTAGAATGCTTGGGGTAGCGCTATCTTTACTTGGAACTAAGCTAAATAAAAAGGAACGACTATTTTGTATGCTTGCTTATACTCCTAAGGCAACGGTGCAAGCTGCTATAGGCGCAGTGCCTCTTTCTATGGGGCTTAGCTGTGGAAATGTGGTGTTAACGGTAGCGGTATTGTCTATTTTAATTACAGCTCCTTTTGGGGCAATTTGTGTGGATCATTTATATGATAAGCTGTTGTGTAGAGAGGAGTAAGGAGGAAGAATGGACGGGAAAGAAAAAATGAAAATACTAGTAGATGCAGATGCTTGTCCTGTGATTGGGATTGTGGAAGAGCTTGCGAGGAAATATAAACGAAAGGTGATTTTGCTTTGTGATACCAATCATGTGCTACAGTCGGATTATAGTGAGGTTAGAATCATTGGGGCGGGAGCAGATGCAGTGGATTTTGCTTTGATTAATGAGTGTAAGAGAAATGATGTGGTGGTAACGGGAGATTACGGAGTAGCTGCAATGGCGTTATCTAAAGGTGCATATGCAATTCATCAATCTGGTTTTTGGTATACCAGTGAAAATATTGATAATCTGTTAATGAAACGACATTTATCTAAGGCGGCTAGGAAAGCCTCCTCGAAGCATCATATTAAGGGATCAAAGAAGCGAACAAAGGAGGATGATGAGCAGTTTCGTGCTTCCTTTGAGAAAATGCTTCAGAATATAAATAGCTAGGAAGATTGCTGTTAGAAAAAAGCTGACAGCAATTTTTTTCTTTTTTGTAGAATGTACTAGAATCGAGTTTGAGAGTTTGCAAAAAAATTTTGAACCAAAGGAAAAGTTATTACAATGTATCATTGAAGGGCAAAACCAAAGAAAGACGTCTTATTTTGGAATTAGGAAGGAACTGTATGACGAAAGAACAACTAGAAGAATGTATGAATGCATATGGAACTGAGATTTATACATTTTGTAATCAACTAACAAGAAATAAAATAGAGGCAGATGATTTGTATCAGGATACCTTTTTAAAAGTAGTAGAGCTACAAGGAAAAATAGATTACGAAAAGAACCCTAAGAGCTATTTTGTATCTATCGCACTTCGCCTTTGGAAAAATAAAAAGCGAAAATATGCTTGGAGAAATCGAATTGCGAAAATGGAGTCACTAGTAGAAGAAGTGGATATAGGAAAAGAGGTAGTAGGTGAACCTTCCCCAGAGGAGAAGCTTTTAAAATATGAGGAAAAACAAATGGTACAAGAGGCGGTAGCAAGGTTAGAGGAAAGATATCGTATTCCAATTTATCTTTACTACACCATAGAACTTTCCGTAGAGCAAATCGCAACGCTTCTTAAGATTCCGAAAGGAACAGTAAAAAGTAGATTGTTTAAAGCAAGAAAACAGTTAAGACAAGAATTGGAGGTGTTTTTAGATGGGACAAAATAAAGATTTGGAACAAGTACTAAAACAAGCCCTTTCTCCAGAAAATAAACCTGACCAAAGGTTGAATGAAGCGATTTTAAATCAATATAAGGAGATGGAACAAATGAAAAAATTTAACGTAAGAAGAATCCCTGCAGCAGCGGTAATTGCAACCATAGGATTATCAGTAGGAACTATGAGCGTGTATGGTGCTTGGAAATTTCTAACTCCAGCACAGGTGGCACAACAGCTTGAGGAAGAAGGGATACAAAAGGCATTTCAGGGAAAGGATGCAATCATTATAAATGAAACAAAAGAGTGTGGAGAAAAAAGAGTGACTCTTTTGGGTATGGTAACAGGGAAAAATTTACGCAAGTATGTAGAGGATGAAGAGGTTTCTCAATCCTTACAGGATAAAAAAACTTATATTGTTACTGCAATAGAAAATAAAGATGGAACGAAAGAAACTATGGAGTCTATGGAGAGCTTTGTGGTATCCCCATTGGTGAAGGGGTTAAAGCCTTGGGAGTTTAATGTATTTTTGTTAAATGGTGGGGCGTTTTCAATTGTAGAAAATGGAATTCAGTATTCTATTACAGAGTGTGATGACATTGAAATCTTTGCAAATAGAGGATTATATCTTGCTGTTACAGATGGAGCACCAGGTGCAGACCAATATTCTTTTAATGAAAAAACTGGTGAAATTACAAGAAATGAAGCATATAAGGGGATGAATTTATTATTTGATTTACCAATTGATAAAAGTAAAGCAGATGAAAAGGCAGCCAAGGAGTATTTAAAGGAATTAGAAAAGAAGAGACAGGGTGAGTCGTCAGAGGCTGAAGCTAGTGAACAAGAGGTAGCAGACTTAGACCTTAATACCATAAAAGAACAAGGAGTATTACAGGAGGAGTTGACTCAAACATTTTTACCAGACGAGGATGGTAACTTTAGTTACGAATATAGTACAGCTTCAGGCAGTGGCGTTGATGCGGGGCCAATATCTGTTAAGTATATGTTTGAAAAAGAGAAAGAAGTGTTTTATAGTTATTATAGTAGTGGGGACGAAAATAGTAGAATGTGTGATGTTCTTACTTTAAATGAAGACGGCTCTATTACCTTAAATGTGTATAAGCTTACCAAGTAAGCATTGCTCTTTACAACCTTTCTATGGGGGGATATAATGGTTTCAAATGAAGCATACTATAGAAAACCATTTAGAAAGGAAAGAACCGATGGAGCAATACGATATTACAGGAATGAGCTGTGCTGCCTGCGCAAGTCGGGTGGAACAGGCGGTAAAAGGGGTAGAAGGTGTTACTAGTTGTAGTGTAAATCTGCTTACCAATTCTATGGGGGTAGAAGGTAGTACGGATAGAGAAGCAGTTATAAAAGCAGTAGAGGCAGCAGGCTATGGTGCCTCTGTACGAGAAAGTCAGCCCAAAAAGAATAGCCTAGAAAAAGCGCAAGAGGAAGAAATGAGTATTCTAAAGAAGCGACTTAGGTGGTCCTTTGGCTTCCTCGTTGTTTTAATATATTTTTCTATGGGGCATATGCTAGGCAATGTCCCTATGCCTCGTTTTTTTCACCATAACTATATTGCCCTAGGCTTAGTTCAGCTATTGCTGACAGCAATGGTGATGATAATCAATCAGAAATTTTTTGTAAAGGGGGTAAAAAGTCTCCTTCATAAAGCGCCAAATATGGATGCCTTAGTGGCACTAGGGGCAGGGGCTTCCTTTGTTTACAGCACCTATGCATTGTTTGTGATGACGGATGCTAGTGTAAAGGGCAACCAAGAAGCGATGGCAGCACTGATGCATGAATTTTATTTTGAATCAGCTGCAATGATATTATTTTTTATTACAGTGGGAAAATTGTTAGAAGTGAAATCAAAGGGAAAGACCACAGATGCTTTAAAAAGCTTAATGAAGCTTTCGCCCCAAAGTGCTACCGTTGAAAGGGACAGTGTAGAAAAGCTGATACCTATTGAAGAAGTAAAAATAGGTGACATTTTTGTAGTAAAGCCTGGGGAGCAGATTCCTGTAGATGGAGTGGTAATAGAGGGAATGAGTGCGGTAAATGAAGCAGCACTTACAGGAGAAAGTATCCCAGTAGATAAAAAGAAAGGGGATCTAGTATCTGCTGCCACTTTCAATCAATCAGGCTTTTTAAAATGTGAGGCAACAAGAGTAGGAGAGGATACCACACTTTCCAAAATTGTTGAAATGGTAAAGGAGGCAGCCCAGACCAAGGCACCTATTGCAAAAATAGCTGACAAGGTATCAGGGGTTTTTGTGCCTACTGTCATTGGAATTGCGATTTTCACTATGGTGGTTTGGCTTTTGGCAGGGGAAGGTATAGGCTTTGCCCTAGCAAGAGGTATTTCTGTTTTGGTTATTAGCTGTCCTTGCGCATTAGGCTTAGCCACTCCTGTAGCCATTATGGTAGGAAATGGAGTGGGAGCAAAGCACGGAATTTTATTTAAAACAGCAGTCTCTCTTGAGGAAACAGGAAAAGCGAAAATAGTTGCCTTAGATAAAACAGGTACTATAACAAAAGGTGAGCCAAAGGTAACGAATCTTATTCCTTTTGCAGGAGATGAGAAGGAGCTACTTCATCTTGCCTTTCTATTAGAGCAAAAAAGTGAACATCCGTTGGCAAAGGCAATTGTAGAGGAAGGAAAGAAGCAAGGGCTATTAGCAAAGGCTGTGACGGATTTTAAAGCCTTACCAGGAAATGGAGTCACAGCAAAGGATGGGGCGGATACTTTGCTAGGAGGTAGCGTCTCTTTTATCAGTGAGCAAATGAAGGTTTCAAAGGAGATAAAAGAGAGGGCAAAAAAACTTTCCTTAGAAGGAAAAACTCCTTTGCTATTTGCGAAAAATCAGGAGTTAAAAGGAATCATTGCAGTGGCAGATGTGATCAAAGAGGATAGCAAAGAGGCGATTAAGCAGTTACAGGAAATGGGACTTGATGTAGTCATGGTAACAGGGGATAATGAGCAGACAGCACAAGCCATTGGAGCTGTAGTGGGAGTGAATCGAGTCATAGCAGGTGTGCTTCCACAGGAAAAGGAAGCGGTTATTCGTACCCTAGGGGAGCAAGGAAAGGTAATTATGGTGGGAGATGGCATCAATGATGCCCCAGCGCTAGTAAGAGCTGATATTGGTATTGCTATTGGGGCAGGAGCAGATGTGGCAGTAGATGCAGCAGATGTGGTATTAATGAAAAGTAGTTTGTTAGATGTGCCTGCAGCCCTTCGCTTAAGTAAAAAAACTCTTAGAAATATTCATGAAAATTTATTTTGGGCTTTTATTTATAATATGCTGGGAATTCCATTGGCAGCAGGAGTGTTTATTCCCCTTTTGGGCTGGAAATTAAATCCTATGTTTGGGGCACTTGCTATGAGCTTATCAAGCTTTTGTGTTGTAACCAATGCCTTAAGATTAAATGGAATTGCCCTTTATAAAAAAGAGAAAACAGAAAGAAAAGGAGAGAAAAAAATGATGGAAAAAGTAATGACTATTGAAGGAATGATGTGTGCACACTGTGAGGGTAGAGTGAAAAAGGTTTTAGAAGCATTACCACAGGTAACTAAGGCAGAGGTTAGTCACGAACATAACACTGCAAAGGTGACCTTAAATGAGAAGGTAGATAATCAGGTACTAAAGGAAGTAGTAGAAGCTCAGGATTATAAGGTAATTTCTATAGAGTAGTGTCAATTATTTTCTCTAGCTGCATATACTAAAATGATTGTAATTGTGTGGAGAAGAGAATGAATACAAGTAGTTATGTTACAGATTCCTTGGAGCTACATTTGTTTTTTGGACGAATTATGAAGGAGCATGCCTTTTTTTAAGGGCTGGCTTTACTCCAGTAAATGGGGATTTTGCCAAAAAGGCAGAGGTGCTTAGAAGGGAATTTGAGAAAGTTTTAAGTCAGGTAGTTAGATTAAGTAATGGAAGAGTGAGTAGCAGGGTGCTTTGTTCAGGTGAGGTGGTAACAGAGTTTACTGCCCTAGCAGAGTGCCAATGAGTTTGCAATGGAATATGAAAGGCTTTTAGCTGCCTGTCATCAGGCTTATGATCAAACCATAAATCAAGCTTCCTTAGAAGAAACCAGGCGACTAAAGGAATATAAAACAGCAGCCACAAAAGGGTTGGTAGAATGTGAAATTCGTTCTATTATCCTGCCATTATTAGCAGATCATGTACTAAGAGAGGCAAATCATTATATTCGTTTATTATCATGGGAAAATAAGAAATAGGAGTCAAAAAGTATTACGCACTAGTGTAAGCTAGGTGTAATACTTTTTTTTATTTAATGGGAAAGTGCTCGTATGTAGTGGGAAGCTAGGGAGAATTTGTAAAACAAATTCTCTTAGAAGTGTCGCTGCAGGGCGACACTTTTTTATAGAATTTTTTTACATCTTGACACATAATACTATGTGATGTATAGTATAATACAAACAGAGGTATAAACGCTTTTGTAATTGGAAAATACAAGCTAAGCTATAGTTAGTTGTACAAAATATACAATCCAACACAGGCACGCTTGCGCTACGTTGTCCCTCGTAGGCGGCACAGTGTGAAAATGGATTTTCACACCTAAGATTTGTGCTTCGCACAAACTTATAATGCGCCAAAATACGGCATATAAACACCGACGGGGACAAAAGTACCTGTTTATGGAAATGTATATTTAGTACAACAATTATAAATGCCAGCTTAAGAAAGGAGGAAGCAGTCGTATGGACCAACAGTTAAGACATGGTTTGTTAGAAGTGAGTGTTCTAACCGCACTTTATAAAGAGGATTCCTATGGCTATCGAATTATTAAGGATATTAGTCCTTATTTGAAGATATCGGAGTCTACTCTCTATCCTATTTTAAGACGATTAGAGACAGGGGATTTTTTAAGTGTATATTCTGTGGAACACAACGGAAGACTAAGAAAATATTATAAAATCACAGATGCAGGAAGAGCGAAGATAGAGGAATTTTTATCTGGCTGGGAAGAAGTAATGAAGGTATATGAGTATATTAGAGACGAAGTTCAGGGAGGAAAGGAACATGACTAAAAAAGAATTTTTAGATGAATTAACGAAGCAGTTAAAAGGTCTTCCCCAAAGCGAGATTGATAAAACGATTACGTTTTATAGTGAAATCATAGAAGACCATATGGAGGAGGGCGCTACGGAGGAAGAGGCAGTAGAAGCCCTAGAAAGTATAGAGGAAATTGTGAAAAATGCTACCTTTAAGGCGCCACTTACAGGGCTAGTAAAGGAAAAGGTGAAAAAGAGTATTAATTTTACAGGACCAGTGATTGCATTATTAATCCTTGGCTCACCTCTTTGGATTAGTCTTTTATTGGCACTGCTTTCTATCGTAGTAGGCCTATTATTTGCAGTAGGTGGAGTGATTTTTGGACTATTTGTTACAGTGGGAGCGATTTTATTTTCAGGCATTATGTGTGTGGTTGCTTTGCCATTTATTTTTGCTGAGAATCCCCTTGCTGGAACCTTCCTCTTAGGAGTAGGGCTAATTTTTGTAGGTGGCAGTATCTTTTTAGTATACGGTGCCAAATTTGTAACGAAATATCTAATCAAAGGAATGAAATGGCTAGTGATCAAAATAAAGTCATTCTTTGTAAAGGAGGTAAATTAAGCTATGAAGAAATCGACGAAGATATGGATTTTAATTGCAGGAGCCTGTATGGGAGTAGGAATTTTGCTATGTATTATTGCTATGTTTGTAGCAGGGTTTCAATTTTCTAAGTTTGAAACAACAGAGAAAAAAGAGGAAAAACATTACACCATATCAGCAGATAACATAAAAAATCTTACAGTTAGTACAGCAGCTACAGATGTGGAGGTAAGACCAGGAAGCTCTCCTGATATTGAAATTACCTGCTATGAAAATAAAAAGGAATATTTTGACATTGAAACCGTGGAAGATTCTTTAAACATTACAGAAAAAAATAAGGAAAAATGGTTTCATATTCAAATTAACTTTACTTCAGAAGAAGAGGAGAAGTTAATTGTAGAGGTGCCAGAAGCACAGTATGAAAAGCTTGTGCTTGATAGCTCTAGTGGAGACATTTTCTTAGACCAAATTCTTTGTAAGGAGCTATCTATTGATACTAGTAGCGGAAATGCGACAGTAAAGGATTGTAGCGCCTCTGATTTACTTCAGGTAAATACTAGTAGTGGGGATTGTGCTTTAGCCTATGTGAAAAGTAAAGAAGCAAGTGTAGATACTACCAGTGGAGAGGTAGAAATCACAGCTATGCAAGAGCTGACCAAATTAACCATAGATACTAGCAGTGGGGATGTGTCCTTATCAAATGTTTTAGTAAGTGGGCTTGTAAAAATTGATACAACCAGTGGTGATCTTGATTTAGAACGTGTGGAGGCAGATAAGCTTCAGTGCGATACTTCAAGTGGAGAGGTAGAGTTTGAGGAGCTTAGTGCCACAGCCTATGATATGAATACAACTAGTGGTGATATATCAGGTACCATTGCAGAAAACAACGAAAGTGTTTCCTTTACAGTAGACACCGCTAGCGGTGAGGTTGATATCCCTAATCCATGTAAGGGTGACCATACCTTTACAGCAGATACTAGTAGTGGGGATGTGACAGTTCGATTTGTAGAGGAAAAAAGAATAATGGAAGGAGCAGAATGGTATGAGGAGTAGAAAAATTTAAAGAATACTTTAGGGATTGAATGTTATCAGTAAAGGGATACATGGATTGATTGCAGGATGAAAAAGTGGAAAATGTACATACTATATGATAAGTACAACCACTTGATTTTGAGTTCAAAAAGTGGCATAATTGAACTTAAATAAGAAACATTGAACTTATAGAGGTGAAATATGAGAGGCTTTGATTATAGCAAATTATCGAAAATGAAATGGGATAATGAAATCTTGCTGCTTTGCTCGAAGATTCATGAGTGTAAAGGAAGACAGGATTTATTTGTGCACCAAAAGCCCGCGCAGCTTGACCGACTTATTGAAGTAGCAAAAATCCAGAGTACGGAAAGTTCGAACCGTATTGAGGGAATTGTTACAACAAGTACAAGAATTAAAAAGCTTGTAGAGGAAAAGACAGCACCAAAGAACCGTGATGAAAAAGAGATTCTTGGTTATCGAAATGTACTTAATACCATTCACGATAGCCATGAGTATATTAGTGTTAGTAAGAATCATATTTTGCAACTGCATAGGGATTTGTTTCAGCCTGCAGGAATCAGTCATGGTGGAAGTTTTAAGAATGTACAAAATTATATAAAGGAAACAAAACCTGATGGAACAGAGGTTGTGAGATTTACGCCACTTGCTCCGTATGAAACACCAGAGGCGATTGAAATGATTTGCAATAGCTTTCGTGATACATTGGCAATGGAAACAGTGGACTCGCTCATTTTGATTCCAGCCTTTATATGTGATTTCCTTTGCATCCATCCATTCAATGATGGTAATGGTAGAATGAGCAGATTATTAACGCTGTTACTTCTATATAAATGTGGTTACGAAGTAGGAAAATATATCAGTATTGAAAAGCAGATAGAAACCACAAAGGATGTTTACTACGATGTGCTGCAAGAAATTGA
>JAFPBJ010000087.1 GCA_017390525.1 Lachnospiraceae bacterium
ACAACAGCAAAGAGATTGCAGATTTCTTTGCAAAATATCCCAAGCCAATTATCATAACGTTTGATGATGGTTATGAAGGCATATACACATATGTGCTACCTCTTATGAAGCAGTATAACTTCAGAGTAAGCTTCTTTATCTGCGGTGAACTTATTGATAACAAGGTTAACGAATATTGCACCTGGGAGCAAATCAAAGCTTTAAACGATAGTGGCCTTGCTGAAATTGGAAATCATACCTATTCTTTGCACAACAAATCAAAGGAAGAGCTTAATGCGCTTTATAAAGCAGACTTTGCAACAGCTCTTTTAGATATAAGCAAAAACAGAGATTTGTTAACTGAAAAAACAGGTGTATATTCAACAACATACTCTTTCCCTTACGGACAGTATGACCCAATTACATTGGCTCACTTGCAAACTGCAGGCTACAGAGCATTTGTCTCTACCGATTACAGAGTTAACTTTATAAATGACAGAAAAGCAACTTTAGGAAGATTTAACAGAGCTGCTTCAATACCTACAAAAGATTACTTTGATATGGTAAATCAAATGTGTTGGATAGGATAAAACAAATAATCCCCCTCAACCCAAAGTTGAACAGGTCCAGTAAAAATGGACAATAGAAAAAATCCCCCTCCTATGGTAGAATTAAAATATACTACCGTAGGAGGGTATTTTTATGTCACGAAGATATCAACATACATTGGAATTACTACCGCAAATCAAAGAAATGCTAGCAAAAGGAAAAACACATAAGGAGATTGAATATGCTTTGGGGTTGGTTGGTGACCGTCCAGTTCACAATCTACTTAAAAGAGAACGCAGAAAAGAAAAACGAGGCGTATCCAAACCAAGAGGTCGAAAACCTGCAAAAACATTACAAGAATACAAATACGAAAACAAGCGACTAAAAATGGAAAATGAGTTGTTGCGGGATTTTCTCTTGCTCACCGAAAGGAAGTGAAAACAAGTGTAAAATACATGGTAATCTACCGTCATAAAGGTAAATATTCAATTAGTGAAATGTGCAAATTTTTTCAAGTATCAAGAAGTGGATATTATGGATACGTAGCGAGAATGGATACACCAGCATCAGATTTACCATTGGCAGAGAAAATTAGAGATTGTCAGGAACAATGCGGTAAAACATACGGATATCGCAGAGTACATATATGGCTTGAAAGAAATGGTATTTATCGCAATCCTAAAACAGTATTACGGATTATGCAGAAATACGGCTTGCTCTCGGTAATCAGAAGAAAGAAATATCGTAACTACGGAGAGTATCTTCACAGATATCCAAATTTGCTTAATAGAAATTTTTCTGCTGAAAGACCAAATCAAAAATGGGTTACGGATATTTCATACATACACACAAAACAAGGTGTATTGTATTTATCTGTAATTAGAGATTTGTATGATAACAGCATTGTTGCCTATAAAACCGGAACGGAACAAAATGTAAATCTTGTTTTAAGCACTATCAAAGAAGCTAAGAAAAAAGAAAAGGTCACCACAGAGCTGCAACTCCATAGTGACCAAGGCTTTCAATATACATCGCAAGCATACTATCGCCTAACACAATCATACGGTATAATACCTTCAATGTCAAGACGTGGTAATCCGTATGACAATGCTTTGGCGGAAAATTTCTTTTCAATCCTCAAAACAGAGTGTATTTACCGAACCAAACTTCAAACCTATGAGGAGGCTCGC
>JAFPBJ010000088.1 GCA_017390525.1 Lachnospiraceae bacterium
AATACCTGTTTCCTCAAAGGCACTTTTACCAATCACTGCGACTGAACTAGATAAATACACGGTTTTTAAATTAGTACATCCTTTAAAGGCATTATCACCAATGATCGTTCCAGATTGTACGGTTACCTGTTCCGGTCCACCCTTTGATCCAAAAAGACTGTTTTCATTATCTGGAATATCTGCCTTAATAATTACATATTTTTGTCCTGCATAAGGCTGCTGATTGGTTCCATCATAAGTATATGTAGTATCTACGGCTCCTTTCGCCTCTTCTATAGGTACAAAGTACAATGTGGCAAATAGCATTACAATGCTCATGGACATTGCTATTATTTTTCTTATGGTTTGCTGCATATACACCATTCCCTTCTCTCTATCTTGATTCTTATGTATTTGCGAAACCCAAAGAAACTTTCTTGGTTGTACAAAACATAAACTTTGTTTCGCAATTACTATCTATCTTATTTTTATATCGAGTTTTTTCTTTTAAATCTTTATAATAAAAAATCACTTAAAACATAATTACTTACATCTTGTCCCAAAGGAGTCAGTCTCACCTTATCCCCTAATACTTCTATGGTTTCTTCTCTTTGCCCTTTTTGCAGTGCATCCTTATAAACCTGCTCTAGCTCCACTTGAAACTTGTGAAAGAATACCTCCTTACTCACACCTTCATTCATTCGAAGCCCAAGAAACATAAATTCCTCCATAGTCGCTTGTTTCGTTACCTCACTGGCTTCTAGAAAAGCTTTTTTGAATTCCTTTTTTGTGATATAAGCTGTCATATCAGTTTCCTGAGAAAAACGCTTATTCTTAAAATAAGAGGATGCCCCTAATCCAATTCCAAGATATTCTCCTATTTGCCAATATACCTTGTTATGTTCACACTCAAAGCCTTCCTTTGCAAAATTAGAAATCTCATATTGGTGATAGCCTGCCTCTTGTAGCCTATCCCGAGTAAAATAATAAAGCGCTCTCTCCTCTTCTTGAGTTGGAAGCAATTTTTTGATTTCTTCCTTTTCATAAAAGGGAGTCCCCGGTTCTAAAATCAAACTATAGGCTGAAATGTGAGGAACCTTTAGGTTTATGACTTGATTTAGCGTATTCTCATAGCTTTTCAAATTTTGCTCTGGAAGTGCCATCATAATATCCACATTTATATTGGTAAAGCCAACCTCTTTTGCAGCTTCTATGGCTTGTATTCCTTGTTCTTTGTTGTGCAATCTACCTAGTAGCTTAAGCTCTTTATCCTCAAAGCTTTGCACTCCAAAGCTAATTCTGTTAATTCCACATTGCTTATATGCTCGTAATTTATCTAGGGTAGCGGAATTTGGATTACACTCTATGGTAATTTCGCATTTTGGTGAAAGAACACAAAGGTCTTTCATCTGTTCCATCAGTCTAGTAATCTGACTATCTTCTAAAACAGAAGGGGTTCCTCCACCAATAAATATACTTTCAACCTGATAGTCCTTTAACTCCTGCTGCCAGCTTTGAAGCTCACGAAGCAAACAGGAAAGATAGGCTTCTTTTCTTTCCATCGTTCCCTGAAAGGATAAAAAATCGCAATAATTGCATTTTCTCTCACAAAAGGGAATATGAATATATAAACTTACTTTTTTATTTATCATCTAATTTCAACACACTCATAAATGCTTTTTGTGGAATCTCTACATTTCCAACTTGACGCATTCTCTTTTTACCTTCCTTTTGTTTTTC
>JAFPBJ010000089.1 GCA_017390525.1 Lachnospiraceae bacterium
ATTGGGAAGAGATGGAAGTGGTGATGCATTTTGTTAAAGGATTTCATAACGCAGTTAGAACAGAATAAATGGTTATGTAGAGAGGATATGAAGCGTCTTTTGCTAGATTCTAATCCTCAGACAGAGGAGCTTCTTAGACAGCGGGCAGTGGCAGTAAGGCAGCAGTTATATGGGAAAAGGGTCTATATACGAGGGCTAATCGAGTTTACCAATTACTGTAAGAATGATTGCTACTACTGTGGTATTAGAAGAAGCAATAAGAAGGCTAGTAGATATCGTTTATCTATAGAAGAGATTTTAGATTGCTGTAAGAGAGGTTACGCACTAGGCTTTCGTACCTTTGTGTTACAAGGGGGAGAAGATGGATATTATACGGATGAACGCTTGTGCCATATCATTGGTGAGATTAGAAGTTTGTATCCAGATTGCGCTATTACCTTATCCATAGGAGAGAAGAGTAAGGAGAGCTATCAAAGGTATTATGAGGCAGGAGCCAATCGGTATTTATTAAGACATGAAACAGCCTGCGAAGCACATTATGAGATGCTGCATCCTAAGGAGATGTCCCTTTCTAATAGGAAAAGATGCTTACAGGATTTAAAGGAGATAGGCTATCAGGTGGGCTGTGGCTTTATGGTGGGCTCTCCCTATCAGACCATAGAGCATATTTTAGATGACCTTTCCTTTATAAAGGAATTTAAGCCCCACATGGTGGGAATTGGACCATACCTAGTACATAAGGATACCCCTTTTTGTAATGAAAAGTCAGGGGATTACAGGCTGACCCTTAAGCTTCTTAGCATTATTCGTCTGATGCTTCCTAATGTGCTACTTCCTGCTACCACTGCCCTGGGGACGATTTCACCTAAGGGAAGGGAAGAGGGCATTTTATCAGGTGCCAATGTATTAATGCCTAATCTTTCTCCTGTTATGGTAAGAGAAAAGTATTCCTTATATGATAATAAAATATGCACTGGGGACGAGGCAGCAGAATGTGTGGCTTGCATGAAGAGAAGGATGGAGAGTAGTGGTTATGAGGTAGTAGTGGACAGAGGAGATTTTAGAAAATGAAAGGCGTGAGTATATGTATCGAGTAGATTCGTTAAAGGCAGAGGAATTTATCTGTCATGAGGAAATAGAAGCAACCCTTCAGTATGCAGAGGAGAATAAAAATAATATAGAGTTAATTGACAGCTTACTTAAGAAGGCAAGAGAGAAAAAGGGACTTACCCATAGAGAAGCATCGGTTTTGCTAGCCTGTGAGATTCCTGAAAAAATTCAGGAGCTTTTTACGTTAGCGAAGGAGATTAAGGAAGAGTTTTATGGGAATCGAATTGTAATGTTTGCTCCCCTTTATTTATCAAATTATTGTGTAAATGGCTGTGTGTATTGTCCTTATCATTTGAAAAATAAGCACATTGCCCGTAAGAAGCTTACTCAAGAGGAGGTAAAAAAGGAAGTCATTGCTCTTCAGGATATGGGGCACAAACGTCTAGCTATTGAGGCGGGAGAGGATCCTGTTAATAACCCAATTGAGTATATTTTAGAATGTATCAAGACCATTTATAGCATTAAGCATAAGAATGGTGCCATTCGTAGAGTGAATGTAAATATTGCCGCTACTACAGTGGAGAATTATAGAAAGCTAAAGGAAGCAGGAATTGGAACCTATATTTTATTCCAAGAGACCTATCATAAGGAAAGCTATGAAGCACTTCATCCAACAGGACCAAAGCATGATTATGCGTATCATACAGAGGCTATGGACCGCGCCATGGAGGGGGGCATTGATGATGTAGGTCTTGGAGTGTTGTTTGGACTTGAGGGATATAAGTATGAGTTTGCAGGGCTTTTGATGCATGCAGAGCATTTAGAGGCGGTACATGGAGTGGGACCACATACCATTAGTGTTCCAAGAATTAAGCATGCGGATGATATTGATCCAGGTGCCTTTGATAATAGTATTAGTGATGATATTTTTGCGAAGCTTTGTGCCTTGATTCGTGTGGCAGTGCCTTATACAGGTATGATTATTTCTACTAGAGAGAGCAAGGAGGTAAGAGAAAAGGTGCTTCCTTTAGGGGTATCCCAGATTAGTGGGGCTTCTAGAACCAGTGTAGGTGGCTATGATCATCCTGAGAGGGAAAAGGAGACGGAGCAGTTTGATGTGTCGGATCAGCGTACCTTAGATGAGGTGGTGAATTGGCTGATGAAGCTAGGCTATATCCCAAGCTTTTGTACGGCTTGTTACAGAGAGGGGCGTACGGGAGATCGTTTTATGACTCTTTTAAAAAGTGGTCAGATTCAAAATTGCTGTCACCCTAATGCGTTAATGACTCTTAAGGAGTATTTAGAGGATTATGCTAGTGAGGAGACAAGAAAGCTGGGGCTTAAGCTAATCGAAGAGGAGCTTAAGAAGATTCCAAGCGAAAAGGTGAGAGAAGTGGCAACGCAGCATATTTATGAGATACAAGAGGGGAAGAGAGATTTCCGATTTTAGGGGTGTGGTTTCTTTCTGTTGTACAAAATATACATACCAACGCAGGCACGCTCTCACTACGTTGTCCCTCGTAGCGGTCACCTAATGCGTCAAAAGACGACGCATAAGTGCCGACGAGGACAAAGTGCCAGCTTATGGAATTGTATATTTTGTACAACTAAAATAAGTTTTTTGGGCGTTTCGCAAACGCCTATATGAGTTTGTAAGGTGGAAAGGAGGATTTTTATGGCGAGTGGACTTAATAGTGCACCTAGTGCAAATCGACTTCATATAGGCTTATTTGGAAAACGGAATAGTGGGAAGTCTTCCTTGATGAATGCTATGGTAGGGCAGGAGGTCTCCATTGTATCGGATGTAGCGGGGACTACTACAGATGCGGTACAAAAGGCAATAGAGATATCGCCATTAGGCCCTTGTGTATTTATGGATACAGCTGGATTTGATGATGAGGGAGAGCTAGGTAAGAGTAGGGTGGAGAAAACGAAGCTATCTGCCGATAAAACAGATGTGGCATTGATTTTAGTGACAGATTGTAACATAGAACAGGAGCTTCAGTGGTTTTTCTATTTTAAGGAGCAAAATATTCCTGTTATTGTGATGATTCATAAAAAGGATATGCTAGAAGAGGAAGAAGCTTCTAAGCTGATTAGGCTTATTAAGGAGCGAACTAAGGAGACTCCGCTTTTGGTAAGTGCTAAGACCAAGGAGGGAGTTAAGGAGGTTATACAGGAAATTGCCAGAAGGCTTCCTAGTGAGTTTGGGATAGATACCATTACAAAGGATTTGGTTACTAAGGAAGATGTGGTAATGCTAGTTATGCCTCAGGATATACAGGCTCCAAAGGGGAGACTGATTTTACCACAGGTACAGACCATAAGAGAATTGCTAGATAAAAAATGTGTGGTGGTTTCCGTGGTAACGGACCAGCTAGAAGAGGCACTTTCCCTACTAAATCGACCACCGAAATTAATTATTACGGATTCTCAGGTGTTTTCCTATGTATATGAGAGAAAGCCAAAGGAAAGTAAATTAACCTCCTTTTCGGTTTTATTTGCAGGATACAAAGGAGATTTATCCTATTATAAGGAGAGTGTAAAAAGGGTGGAAGCTTTAACGAAAGACTCTCGGGTGTTAATTGCAGAGTGCTGTACCCACGCTCCTTTAGAGGAGGATATTGGAAGGGTGAAGCTTCCTAGATTGTTAAAACAAAGAATAGGAGAAGAGCTTAGCGTTCAGGTGGTAAGTGGTACAGATTTTCCAAAGGATTTAACAGAGTATGATTTAATTATTCAATGTGGTGGCTGCATGTTTAATAGGCGATATGTAATGTCTAGAATTGAAGAGGCCAAAAGACAAGGTATTCCAATGACTAATTATGGTATTATCATTGCTTATTTAAAAGGAATTTTAGAAGAAATAGAGACTTAAAGAGAGGTGCGTATGTATGAAGCTAGTTTATACCAATGATAATTGTATCGGATGTAATAAGTGTATTTCGTCTTGCCCTGTTTTAAATGCCAACAAGGCAATTATCGTGGACGGAAAGCCAAAAATCGAAGTAAACGAGGAACAATGTATTGCTTGTGGTGCTTGCTTTGATGCTTGTGAGCATGGGGCAAGAGAGTATTTAGATGATACGGAGCAATTTTTTGCTGACCTTAAGAAGGGAGAGAAAATTTCTCTTTTACTTGCGCCAGCCTTTTTGGCAAATTATCCTAAGGAATATGAAAGTGTGTTAGGTGGTCTAAAGCAGCTAGGAGTCAACCGTATTATTAGTGTGAGCTTTGGTGCTGATATTACTACCTGGGGCTATATTAAGTATATTACAGAAAATAACTTTACTGGAGGGATTTCTCAGCCTTGTCCAGCGGTGGTAAATTATATTGAACATTATGTGCCAGAGTTAATTCCTAAGCTTATACCAGTGCAATCTCCAATGATGTGTGGTGCGATTTATGCCAAAAAATATATGAACATTACAGATAAGCTTGCCTTTATTAGCCCTTGTGTTGCGAAAAAATTTGAAATTAGTGACCCGAATAATAAGGGATATATTTCTTATAACATAACCTTTGACCATTTAATGAAATATGTAAGAGAACATCAGATTAAAGGACCGAAGGTAAAGGACGAAATTGAATATGGTCTAGGCTCCATTTATCCTATGCCAGGAGGACTTAAGGAAAATGTTTATTGGTTCTGTGGAGAGGATGTTTTTATTCGTCAAATGGAAGGGGAAAAGCATATGTATCACTTCCTAGACGAGTACACAAAAAAAGTAGATGCAGGTAAGGAGCTTCCTTTTATGGTAGATGCCCTTAATTGCTCTGGTGGATGTATCTATGGAACAGGAATAGAGGAAGAGAAAAATCATTCTGATGATACACTTTTTGAATTACAAAAGATTAAGGAAAAAAGCAAAAAGTCCGTAGGAAAAGGTCCTTGGAATCGAAGATTATCTCCAAAGAAACGTTTGCAAATGTTTAACAAGCAATTTGCAAAACTTGATTTAAATGACTTTATTAGAGGTTACACAGACAAATCTGCGGCATGTAAGATAAAAGAGCCAAATCCTCAAGAATTAAGGGAGATTTTTGCAGGTCTTAAAAAAGATACCAGGGAGAAACAATGTATTGATTGTAGTGCTTGTGGCTACGAGGGCTGTAAACAAATGGCAACCGCAATTTACAATGGTGTGAATCATAACGATTCTTGTATTCATTATATGAAGGATGTGCTAGCAGAGGAAAAATATACAGTAGAAGAGGCTGCCAATGAAGTTCGAAAAGAGCATGAAAAGGCAAACGAAAGAGGAGAAATCATTCAAAATGTAATAGAAAGTGTCAATGTAGATTTTACTGATTTGGATTTATCTATTCAACAAATGGCAGAAGGAAGTGCTTCTAATGCTTCAGAAAGTACAGAGATTAGTAAATATATGCTAGAGGTAACGAAGTTCTGTGATGAGCTTAAGTCTTCCTTTGTTCACATTACGGAAATGCTTAATAAGCTAGAGGAAAATAATAATAATATTACTGATATTGCTAGCCAAACTAACCTACTTTCTTTAAATGCCTCTATAGAAGCAGCGAGAGCAGGAGAAGCAGGAAAGGGCTTTGCAGTAGTAGCAGAGCAAATCAAAAGCTTATCAGATTCTAGTAAAGAAGCTGCCATTGACAGTAATGCCAATAAGAATGAGGTAAGCAATGCGTTAAATGACATTAGAAGAGAAGCAGATAACTTAATTGCTATTATTGATAACGTAAATGATAGAATTTCTAACTTGGCGGCAAGCTCAGAGGAGATTGTAGCTTCTACTGAGGTCATTAAAGAGGTTTCTGGTAATTTGAAACG
>JAFPBJ010000090.1 GCA_017390525.1 Lachnospiraceae bacterium
AAGGCACAAATGAAATATGCCAATAAAATTGGTGCGAAGCAAGTCATTATTATTGGTGAAAATGAATTAAAGGATAATAAAGGTCAACTAAAAAATATGGAAACTGGGGAAACAAAAGAGGTAGCCCTTAATGAATTAAAGGAATACTTAAGATAAAGGAAAGGAAAACAAAATCATGGCAGAATCAATGAAAGGCTTAAAAAGAAGTCATAGATGTGGAGAATTATCTATTGCAAATGAAAATGAAACCGTAACTGTAATGGGTTGGGTACAAAAAAGCAGAAATAAAGGTGGAATTATTTTCGTAGACCTAAGAGATCGCTCAGGGTTATTACAGCTTATATTTGAAGAAAAGGAATGTGGTAGTGAGTATTTTGCAAAAGCAGAAAAATTAAGAAGTGAGTTTGTAATTGCAGTAGTAGGACAAGTGAAAAAAAGAGCAGGAAATGTAAATGCTAACCTTGCTACAGGTGAAATTGAAGTAATTGCAAAGGAAATCCGTATTTTATCAGAATCAGAAACACCTCCATTTCCAATTGAAGAAAACTCAAAAACAAAAGAGGATTTAAGATTAAAATATCGTTATTTAGATTTAAGAAGACCAGATATTCAGAAGAATATTATGCTAAGAAGTAAAGTGGCAACTATTGTACGTCAATTTTTAGCAGAAGAAGGCTTTTTGGAGATCGAAACTCCAATGCTAACAAAAAGTACACCAGAGGGAGCAAGAGATTACCTAGTACCAAGTCGTGTACATCCAGGCAACTTTTATGCCCTACCTCAATCGCCACAGCTATTTAAACAGCTTCTTATGTGTTCAGGCTATGATAGATATTTCCAAATTGTAAAATGCTTCCGTGACGAGGATTTAAGAGCAGATAGACAACCGGAATTTACTCAAATCGATATGGAGCTATCCTTCGTAGATGTAGAGGATGTCATTGATGTAAATGAAAGATTATTACAAAAATTATTTAAAGAAACAATCAATGTAGATGTAGAGCTTCCAATTCAGCGTATGACCTGGCAAGAGGCTATGGACCGCTTTGGTTCAGATAAGCCAGATTTAAGATTTGGAATGGAGCTTAAGGATGTTTCAGAGGTAGTAAAAGATTGCGAATTCGTAGTATTTAAAAGTGCCTTAGAAAACGGTGGCTCTGTTCGAGGTATTAATGCCAATGGACAAGGGGCAATGCCAAGAAAGAAAATTGATGCCTTAGTGGAATTTGCCAAAGGCTATGGAGCAAAGGGGCTTGCTTATCTTGCGATTAACGAAGATGGCACTTACAAATCATCCTTTGCAAAATTTATGAAGGAAGAGGAATTAACTGCATTAGTAGAGGCAATGGAAGGAAAGCCAGGAGACCTTTTACTATTTGCAGCAGACAAGAATAAAGTGGTATGGGATGTGCTTGGAGCACTTCGTGTAGAAATTGCAAATCAACTTGGTTTACTAGACAAAAATGTATATAAATTCCTATGGGTAACAGAGTTTCCACTTCTTGAGTATTCAGAAGAGGAGGGAAGATATACTGCCATGCATCATCCATTTACCATGCCAATGGAAGAGGATTTGGATTTCATTGATACAGAGCCAGGAAAGGTAAGAGCAAAGGCATATGATATTGTATTAAACGGAACAGAAATTGGTGGCGGTTCTGTCCGTATTTTCCAAAACCATGTACAGGAAAAAATGTTCGAAGCACTAGGCTTTTCAAAAGAGGATGCGTATGACCGTTTTGGATTCCTATTAAATGCATTTAAGTATGGTGTTCCACCTCACGCAGGACTTGCATACGGATTTGACCGATTAGTGATGCTTATGGCAAAAGAGGATAGTATTCGTGATGTCATTGCATTCCCTAAGATAAAGGATGCTTCTTGTCTTATGACACAAGCACCAGATGTAGTAGAAGAGAGTCAATTAGAGGAGCTTTCTATTGCAGTATCCATCAAAAAAGAACAAGAAGAATAAAATATGCTATGAGGCACAATGTGAGAAAAAACATTGTGCCTTTTTTGTGGAAATTAACAAAGTAACCTTGCCAATAAAATAAAAATGTAGTAAAATTTATATAATAGAATAGGGGTAATAATGTGAGACACTATTCAGTATAAACAAAAATCAGGATTGGAGGCGAGGGATATGAGAATAAAATCTGGCGTACCTAATTTGGACATAAATACATTGACCAAGGAAGAGAAGGTAAAGGAAAAAAGAGAAAAGAAAGAAAAAAAGGTGAAAGAGAAAAAAGAAAGACCACCTAAGGTAAAAAAAGAGAAGCCACCGAAGGAAAAAAAGGAAAAGCCACCTAAAATAAAAAAAGAAAAAATTCCTAAGGTAAAAAAAGAAAAAACCAAAAAATCAAAGGGTATCAAACGAAAAAAACCTAATTTAAAAAGGGTGAAATTACCGAAGTTTGTGAATACAGCATATAGTAAGGTGGTAAATTCTAAGCTATTTGATGCAAAGGTATTAAAGCAAATGCATTCTATACGATTTAAGTTATATGGAGGCTTTGCAATCCCAGTATTATTGATTGTGTTACTAGGAATGTTATCTTATACAAAGGCATCCAATGGACTACAATCAAGTTACATAGAATCAACGAAAAACAATGTAAATACTGTAGCAAGATATTATGAGCTTTGTTTTACCACTATTTCTTCTAAGGCATTACAATTAAATGCCAATGCGGATTTGAAAACCTATTTTGCTGGTGGATTTTCTGATGATTCGGATAAGGAATTAGAGGTAATTCGCGATGGAAAATCTACTGTTTCCACTGTTGCCATGTCTGATTTATTTGTACATTGTGCGTATATGTTTTCTGACTATGGTACAGGAATTACCACAGGTACCATTAAAACAAAGGGAGATTTACCAAAGGATTTTTATACAAAGTTTATCGAATCAGAGGAAGGGAAAGCAGCAATTTTGTCTACGGAACAAGAGTATTGGACAGGATATCATAGAATGATAGATGAAAATACAGATACAAGAGAAGATGATTATGCAATTTCCTTGATTCGGCCATTACAAAATAGATCCACAAAAAAAATTGGTTATATTGTAATTGATGTAAAGAAGGATTATGTTGAGGATTTACTTGATGATATTGATTTAGGAAAGGGAAGTGTACTTGGATTTGTAACCAACGACGGTAGAGAGCTTTATTCTAATGATTTTATCAAAGGGTTTCAATTTTCTGATCAGTCCTTTTATAAAAAGGCAGTAAAATCAGAAAAGGATTCAGGTAGTGAAGAGGTTCGTGTCAAAGGCAAAAAGTACTTATTTACATATGCTAAGGTATATGGATGTAATACAATCATTTGCTCCTTAATTCCACAGTCTACCATTGTTGGACAAGCAAGAGATGTAAGAAATTTAACGGTATTTATTGTAATTTTTGCTTGTGCCATTGCAGTAATTGTTGGACAACTTCTTGCATCTACTATTACAAAGGTAATTACAAAAACCAACGGAGTACTTAGCAAAACAGAAAGTGGAGATTTAACAGCAACTCTTAATATTGTAAGACGTGACGAATTTGGAACCTTGGCAAAAGGAATCACTAGCATGATTAAGGGAATGCACTCCTTAATATTAAAAATTATGGGAATTAGCAAGGAAGTAGCTTCCTCATCAGAGAATGTACAACAAACCACTGAGATTTTGGTACAAACCACTCATGATATTTCAGAAGCCATCTCGGATATTGAACAGGGTGTAATTCAGCAGGCAGAGGATGCAGAAAGCTGCTTAATGCAAATGGGTGTCTTAGCTGAGAAAATTTCTAGTGTATACGAAAATTCTAACGCCATTGGAGCAATTGCTACAGGTACACAAAATAAGGTTGTAGAAGGTAGAGGAATAGTAGATGCGCTAGGAGAAAAACTACATGATACTACAGAGATTACGAAAGAAATTACTGATTCTATCTTAGATTTAGCGAAAAAATCAAAATCAATTAACAGTATTGTTACAACTATTGATAACATTGCGGAACAAACAGTACTTCTTTCTTTAAATGCTTCCATTGAGGCAGCTAGAGCAGGCGAGGCAGGAAAAGGCTTTGCAGTAGTAGCCTCTGATATTAAGAAGCTAGCAGACCAGTCTTCTAATGCAGCCAAAAAGATTGGAGATATTATAGAGAGTATTCAAAATCAAACTAAGGTTGTAGTAGATACAGTAAAACAAGCAGAGGATATTGTAGGAGTGCAAGAGGAAGCACTAGATACTACGGTTGCTGTATTTAATGAAATTAATGAAGAAGTAAGTAAATTAGCGAAGAAGCTAGAAAAAATCTCAGAAGAGGTGGCAAGCATCGAAACTGCAAAGGATGGAACACTTGCAGCAATCGAAAGTATTTCAGCTACTTCAGAAGAAACAGCAGCAGCCACAGAGGAATTAAATGCTACAGCAGAAAATCAAATGAATTCTGTAAATGCATTAAATGAAGCGGCAAAACAATTAGCTGTAGAGGCTAATCACTTAAATGAATCTATTATGGTATTTAAAACTGAATAGAGAAATAATAAAAACTAGCGAGCTGTGAGAGGCTCGCTGGTTTTAGAAGGAAGCAAGGCTGAAATCTTGTAAGATACTTTGCAAATGAGGAGTAAATAATATAAGGATATAAGAAAGTGGGGAAAGCACATGAAAGAAAAAAAGAAAAAAGTACAGTTAAGATTTAATAAAGTGTTAGTGGCATTTTCGGTAACGCCTATGATAGTTTCCACTGTTGTCATGCTGTTTATGCTACTTAGTACGTCTAGCAAGGAAATAAAAGAGGTTACTCAGGAATCTATGTTATCTCTTGTAAAGGAAACTGGGGCAGGATTTGAAGCTTATATACAAAATGGAGAGAGCACTTTGGAGAATTTTGCAAAATCGCCAATTGTGGTAAAGTTTTTGCAAAACCAGCAGGATGTTACATTACAAAAAGAAGCACAGGATTATACGATGGATTGTTTTAATGCGGTAGGTAACATGGAGGCTATCTACATATCCAAATGGGATTCTACACCCCTGACTCATCCAGTAGAGAAAGCCATCGGAGTACCCACAAGAGAAGGAGAACGCTTGAAAAGCTTGCAGGAGAATATGCTGGCATCGGATGATTTATATAACACAGGAATTATTGCATCCCCAGCTACAGGAAAACAGGTAGTATCGATGTATGCTCCTGTATTCGATGATAAAAATAATCCTATTGGTTATGTAGGAGCGGCAGTATACCTAAACGACGTGGCAGAAATGTTTTCTGATACATCCTCCATGGGTTTTGATTCCATGTATGTCTATACAGTTAATGGGCACGATGGAACCATGATTCAGCATCCAAATGAAGAAAAAGTAGGTCAGCCAGTAGAAAATGAAGCTGTAAAACAAGTATTGGCGCGAATTAGCAACAATGAGGAAGTAAAAC
>JAFPBJ010000091.1 GCA_017390525.1 Lachnospiraceae bacterium
AAAATACAGGGGCTGCAGCGTATTGCATTGCATTGGGACTAAGCGAAGTACATTTTTTAAGAGATACCTTTGGTAGTGAGAATATAAAGGAGCTACTTAAGGATATTGCAGAATTTTTACATCAATGTAAAATGGGCAAGGTATTTTTAAGCAGAGAATTTGAATTTACAGTGGTATTATCTGAACAGGCAGAAGCTGAAGAAATGGTAGAGAAAATTACGAAACGGTTTGAAAATAAGTGGGACATTAGTGGTGTGCCAGTACAGGTAGAAATTGCCATGTGCTATTATACAGATGCAAGTGTAGTGGAAGGTCAGGATATCTATGAGCTACTTCGCTACTATATGACCGAAGCGAAAAAACGAGGCAAGCAGTATGTTCTTCACATTACGAAGGAAGAAATAGAGGAAAAGGTGAAGCAGGAGGAAGCAGAAAAGTCCTTACGCTGGGCACTGGAAAATGATAAGCTAGAGGTATATTATCAGCCAATTTACTCCATTGTAGATAGGAAATATACGTCTGCAGAGGTGCTAGTACGACTTTGGGACCAAAATGGAAAAATGATGTTTCCGGATATTTTCATTCCAATTGCTGAAAAAAATGGTTTGATTGTACAGCTAGGCGATAGAGTATTTGAGAAGGTTTGTCAGTTTATGGCAAATGATAGATTAAAGGAGTATGGCATTGAATATCTAGAGATTAATTTATCAGTAGTACAATGTATGCAGGAAAATCTTGCAGAGCAGCTCATTGCCACTATGGAGAAATATAACATTTCTCCAAATACCATTAACCTAGAGATTACAGAAACGGCAGCAGTCAATTCAGCAGATACGCTGCTTCACAATATGAATACATTGATTCAGCACGGAGTGACCTTTTCTCTCGATGATTATGGAACAGGATATTCTAATCTTAATTATGTCATTGGGCTTCCTGTACATATTGTAAAGTTTGACAAAGAGTTAGTTTGGTCTTACTTTAAAAGTGAAAAGGCAAAAACTGCTATGGAATTTGCAATCGAAATGGTAAGACATTTAGGAATGAAGATTGTAACCGAGGGGATAGAGGATAAGGATATGCTAGATTGTATGGAAGAGTTAGGCATTGACTTTATCCAAGGCTTTTATTTTTCAAAACCAATTAAAGAGGAAGATTTCTTCAAAATTATACAAGGACAAAAAGCAGGTGCTTCCTAGAAAGGGGCACTTGTTTTTTTGTAGCAAAATGGTTCTTAAAAAATTCTTAAAACTTTCCCCTATTGAATCTTAAAAGAAATGTAGGTAAGATATGATTAATGTACAGGTAAAGAGGTATCACAAGCATAGTTTGTGATATGCAGGAGGTATAAAAATGTATAACATACTAGTATGTGATGATGAAAAAGATATTGTAGCTGCCTTAGAAATTTATTTAACTGCCCAGCAGTATAAGGTGTTTTGTGGATATACAGGAGAGGATGCCCTAAGAATTGTGGAGCAGGAGGAGATTCATTTAATTTTATTAGATGTAATGATGCCTAAAATGGATGGAATTACTGCTCTTGAAAAGATTCGAGAGCATCACAATATGCCGATTATTTTATTAACTGCAAAATCCGAGGAAACAGATAAAATTCTTGGACTGACTGTAGGGGCAGATGATTATGTAACCAAACCATTTTTGCCTATGGAGGTCATTGCTAGGGTAAAATCCCAGCTAAGAAGATACATGCAGCTAGGAGGCAACCAACAGAAGGAGCATCTGCTTACTATTGGAGGTATTTCCTTAAATGACGAGGCAAAAGAGGTATGGGTGGATGGGGAAGCAGTATCCCTAACTCCTATTGAATATAGCATTTTAAAGCTATTTATGGAGCATCCAGATAAGGTTTTTTCTCCTAGAGAGATTTATTCTAAGGTGTGGAAGGAAGCCTTTGTTGGGGCAGAAAGCACAGTAGCAGTACATATCAGACATTTAAGAGAAAAAATAGAAATTAACCCGAAGGAACCTAGATATTTAAAGGTAGTCTGGGGCAAGGGATATAAAATGGAGAGTGACTTGCGTGGAAGAAAATAAAATAAAAAAGAATGTAAAAAATGTAGAGAAAAAAGAAAAGAATACCCTATGGTATCGCCCAGGAGGAAAGGTGCTGTTATTTTGTGGCGCAATCTTAAGCTTTATTCTGTGTGCAGCTTCGATTGTTGGATGGGTTTTTCTTTTGGAATCTGGAGCCTATAGAGATCAAGGGAAACAACTGAAGCAATGGGCGATTGAGAATTACATTAAAGGAAAGCAAAGTGATGTGGTAAATTATTATGACTATATGACAAAAAAGAAGCCTACCAATTTAATGGATCAGCATTATGAGGATATTTTTTCGCCACAGAAGGTAAATTATTGTTTCTCTGTGATGGGAAAAGAAAGTAAGAAGGGGTATTCCAATGAAAGGAGTGGGCCATTTCAATATGAATCAGAAGTAAAATATGAAGTATATCTAGAAGATAAAGAGTACAATAAAGCAAAAAGCTTTTATGATAAGGAGCAGGCAGAGGAGTATTGCCGAGAGGAAGAAGCAAATGCTTATGATGCCATAGGTGAGATACAAGAGCTAGCTAATGGTGAATACAAAGCAATTATACGTTATAGGGAGCCTGTTTATGAAAAAGTAACCATTCATTTTTATGTTCCAGAAAAATTTATGGCCAAAGATGGATTATATTATATGTTCCAATTCATTGATTGGGGAGTTTCTAGTCAGGCCATTCTTGTGGGGCTAATGCTTTTATTTGTAGCATTATTTTTAGTATGCTTGATTAAGCTTCTTAAGGTTGCAGGGTATCGCAGTAAAACAGAGGAAATTACCTTAAGCTTGTTTGACCGATTGCCTCTAGATGGTTGGTTTGTAGCACTATTTTTCGCCTTTTGTGGGACTATTTCTATAGACTATTATTTTTCTTATATAGAAGATATAATATTTGTAATAGGCTTTGTCGTTCCTATATGGTGTGTGCTTTTATTAGCCACTCTTTTAACAATCGTAAAGCGTTGTAAGGCGAAGAAATTATTTGATTATACCGCCATTTCCTTTTGCTATAGAGGGCTAAAAAAAGCATTTTGTCGTATTTTAGGAGGCGGAAATGAAGTAATCTCTCAGATCCCTTTATTATGGAAAATAGGACTAGTATGGTGTCTAGAGCTTGCCATTGAATTTATGTTTATGTGCTGGGGAATCTCAGGCATCTATAGCCCAGGATTTTATGTGATTGGTTGGATGCTGCTTCGAGGAGTGTTAACCTTAATTGTACTTGGGATAGCACTTCAAATGTATCAGCTAAAAAAAGGGGCAAAGGAAATCGCAGAGGGAAATTTACAATCTACTATATCTACTAAATATATGATGTGGGATTTTAAAGAGCACGGTGAAAATTTAAATCATATTAAGGAAGGAATGGAGCAGGCGGTAGAAAAAAGCTTAAAAAGTGAGAGACTAAAAACAGAATTAATTACCAATGTTTCCCACGATATTAAAACTCCCCTTACATCCATTGTGAATTATATTGATTTAATGAAAAAGGAAAACATTTCTCCTGAGATTGCAAAGGAATATTTACAGGTATTAGATAGGCAATCGGCTAAGCTTAAAAAATTAATCGAAGACTTGGTGGAGGCTTCTAAAGCTTCTACAGGAAATATTACCGCCAATATGGGACCTACGGATGTAAAGGTATTGGTAGGTCAAATGGCTGGGGAATATGAGGAACGATTAAAGGAGCAGGGAATTGATTTAGTGCTGGATATGGGAGAAGAGGTAGGTCTCATTCTTGGAGATGGCAACCTATTATGGAGAGTATTTGATAACATATTAAATAATGTTTGCAAGTACGCTCAAACAGGAACAAGAGTATATTTATCTGCTAAGGAGCAAGGAAACCAAGTAGTCATTACCTTTAAAAATGTATCTAAATATCCTCTCAATATTAGTAGTGATGAATTAATGGAGCGTTTTGTAAGAGGAGACAGCTCTCGGAATACAGAAGGAAGCGGTTTAGGGTTATCCATTGCAAAAAGCTTATGTGAGGTGCAGAAGGGTAGCTTTGAATTAGAGATAGATGGAGATTTATTTAAAACTATAATTACATTTCCGGTTATGAAAGAAAAATAGTTAAAGTTTATTTTCAATTATTCACAACATATCTTGCATAATCTTATTTCGCTGATTAAGGCTGTGAATAATTTCGGTTTATTTAGTATAAAAATGCTTGACAAGTGATAGGAAAACGTGTAAAATATCACTTGTCGGCGCTAAATGCCATGCCCAGATAGCTCAGTCGGTAGAGCAGAGGACTGACAATCCTCGTGTCACTGGTTCGATTCCGGTTCTGGGCACTTATTATTCCAAAAAAATAAAAAAAGTGCTTGCATTTTGGTTTGGGATATGTTAATATATATCTTGTCGTTGACGAATCGACATAATTAAATGCATGCGGGTGTAGTTCAATGGTAGAACACTAGCCTTCCAAGCTAGGTACGTGGGTTCGATTCCCATCACCCGCTTATGCGTGAGTGGCTCAGTTGGTAGAGCACCTCCTTGCCAAGGAGGAAGTCGCGGGTTCGAGTCCCGTCTCACGCTTTTATTTTTCTTATATTTTTCACTTTACTCCTTTGAACAGGTTTTTATGACCTGTTCTTTTTTTGTTCTATAGAGTGCAAAAGGGAACAAG
>JAFPBJ010000092.1 GCA_017390525.1 Lachnospiraceae bacterium
ATTAGAGCAATGTATGAAACAAGGAATTGATATTCCACATCATTGTAATAAAAAGGGCACCTGTGGATTTTGTAAGGTAATGATAAAAGGAGACAATGCGCCTATTTCAAAAGAAGAAGAAAAACTTTTTTCTAAGGAGGAGCTTAAAAAGGGATATCGTTTATGCTGTAAGCAAAGGGTAATGAAAGGTATTACTGTTGATATTACCAGTAAGGTGCAAAAGGAAGAAAGGGTGCTACTTAGTAATGTTCTTCACGAAAGTGATTTAAAGGCAATGGATGAATTAGGGTTTGCAGTGGATATTGGAACTACCACTGTAGCAGTTGCTCTTATGAATCTTACTACAAAGGAAGTAGTAGATGAAATTGGGTTTTCGAATCCACAAAGAACCTTTGGGGCAGATGTTACTGCAAGAATTTCCTATGGTTCTCAAAAGGAAGGGCTTATAGTAATGGAAAAGGAGATAAAAAAAGCCATCCATGAAGCTGTAGAAACACTTTTAAAAAGACAAAAGCTTGCTTCTACTTGTCAGTTAAAAAAGATGGCAATTGCAGCTAATCCTACTATGCTACACATTTTACAGGGCTTTTCAACTAAGAGCTTGGGCGAGTATCCTTTTACACCTGTATCTTTATCCTATGAGGTTTATTCCTATCAGGAGCTATTTGGAGACGCAGAGCTTTCTATGGAGGTAGAACTGTTACCAGGCTTTAGTAGCTTCGTTGGAGCGGATATTTTAGCAGGAGTCCTATATGTGAATATGGACCAAAGTGAAAAGAAACAGCTATTCATTGATTTAGGTACCAATGGCGAAATGATAATAGGGGAAAGAGGACGCATGATTTCGACCTCTTGTGCGGCAGGACCAGCCTTTGAAGCTGCTTTTAAAAGTCAGGGACTTCATGGAAGTAGAATGATTGACCTTATGGCACAGTATAAAAATGCTAGGTTTATTGATGAAGAAGGCACGATTATTCCAAGATATTTTGAAAAAGGAATTCCTTGTCAAAATGGTGTATCCTTAACTCAGTCTATGATACGAGAAATTCAGTTGGCAAAATCAGCTGTACGAACAGGAATTGATATACTAGCCAAAGAATATGGCTGTAACTTAAAGGAGATTGAGCAGGTTTACTTAGCAGGTGGCTTTGGCTTTCATTTAAAATTAAAGGCGGCTTATGAAATAGGCTTACTCCCAAAAGAATTTGCAGGGAAGGTACAGGTGGTGGGAAACACCTCAATATTAGGAGCAAAAGGCTGGTTAGAGCAGGAAGATTATAAAGAAAGAGCAAAAGCGGTAGTAGAGTGGGTGAAAAATATTAATTTGGCAAATCATAAGGACTTTCATAAGCTATTTGTGGAGCATATGAAACTAAGATAGAAAAATATAAGGTGTCAAGAAAAAATACTTGACACCCTATTAAGCTTGTGGTAAACTTTCATTTTGTAAGGCAAAAATACTTTACAGGTGGTGTTTGTATGGAGAAGATTGTGGAGCAATCATTTTTGTATGATTTTTATGGAGAATTGCTTACACAACATCAGAAGCAAATCTATGAAGACGTAGTATTTAATGATTTATCCCTAAGTGAGATTGCTAAGGAGCAAGGAATTAGCAGACAAGGGGTATACGATTTAGTCAAACGATGCGATAAGCTACTAAAAGGCTATGAAGACAAACTTCACTTAGTAGAAAAGTTTTTATTAACAAAAGAAAAGATTAGTGAAATTCACGCCTGTGCTTCTAGTATTAAGGGTACAACGGATGTGAAGGAGATTTCACAGAAGATAGAAGAAATTGAACATATATCTAATTTTATTTTAGAACATTATTAAAGATGGGAGGGAAAGACCTTGGCATTTGAAAGCTTATCTGATAAGTTACAGAATGTATTTAAAAACTTAAGAAGCAAGGGTAGATTAACAGAAGCTGATGTAAAAGAAGCCATGAAGGAAGTAAAGAGAGCTCTTTTAGAAGCAGATGTTAACTTTAAGGTGGTTAAGAATTTTATTAACAGTGTCAATGAGCGTGCAATTGGGCAAGACGTTTTAAACGGACTGAACCCTGGACAAATGGTAATTAAGATTGTAAATGAAGAAATGGTTCGTTTAATGGGAGATGAAACCACAGAGATTGCTCTTAAGTCTCCAAAAGAGATTACAGTCATTCTTATGGCAGGTTTACAAGGTGCTGGTAAGACTACCACTACTGCAAAAATTGCTGGGAAGCTTAAGGCAAAGGGAAGAAAGCCTTTGTTAGTAGCTTGTGATATTTACCGTCCTGCAGCCATTAAGCAGTTACAGATTAATGGAGACAAGCAAGGTGTGCCAGTATTTACTATGGGTGCCAATCATAAACCACTTAATATTGCACAGGCAGCCATTGAGCACGCCAATAAAAATGATATGAATGTGGTAATCCTTGATACAGCTGGACGTCTTCACATTGATGAAGAAATGATGGAAGAGCTTAAGGAAATTAAGGAAAACATTGAAATTACTCAGACAATTTTAGTTGTAGATGCTATGACAGGTCAGGATGCAGTAAATGTTGCAGAGAATTTCAATAACAAAATAGGAATTGATGGTGTAGTACTTACCAAATTAGATGGTGATACTAGAGGTGGTGCGGCACTTTCTATTCGAGCAGTCATTGGAAAACCTATTTTATATGTAGGTATGGGAGAAAAGCTATCTGATTTAGAGCAGTTTTATCCAGATAGAATGGCTAGTAGAATCCTAGGAATGGGAGATATTTTGTCCTTAATCGATAAGGTTGAGGCTGAAATAGATGAAACAAAGGCAAAAGAGCTAGAACAAAAGTTTAAAAAGGCTGAGTTTGGATTTGATGATTTTTTAGAGCAAATGAATCAAATCAAGAAAATGGGTGGCATTGCAGATTTGCTTAGTATGATTCCAGGAGTGGGTAGTCAGCTAAAGGATGTGCAAATCGATGAAAAAGCAATGGATAGAACAGAAGCAATTATTCTTTCTATGACACCTGCTGAGAGGGCGAATCCAAGTATTTTAAATCCTTCTCGCAAGAAAAGAATTGCAAATGGAGCTGGTGTAAACATCAGTGAGGTAAACCAATTATGCAAGAAGTTTGAAAGCTCAAAGAAAATGATGAAGCAAATGTCTGGCATGATGGGTGGCAAAGGTAAAAAAGGGAGATTTAAGTTTCCTTTTTAACATAAATTAATCTTTTTAAGGAGGTGAAAGTAAGATGGCAGTAAAAATGAGATTAAAAAGAATGGGTCAAAAAAAGGCACCTTTTTATAGAGTGGTAGTTTCTGATTCAAGATCTCCAAGAGATGGTAAATTTATCGAAGAAATCGGTACTTATGATCCAAATCAAGAACCAAGCGTAATTAAATTTAATGAAGAAGCAGCTAAAAAATGGTTAGCAAATGGTGCACAACCAACTGATACAGTTGCAAAATTATTAAAACATGCAGGTATTGAAAAATAAGACCGAGGAACATAAGGGATTACCAGAGCATATCTGGTAGAATGGAGTAAGACATGAAGGAATTAGTAAAAGTCATTGCAACATCCCTAGTCGATCATCCAGAGGAAGTAGAAGTAACTGAAGTTGAAAAAGAAGGTATGACTGTAGTTCAACTAAAGGTTGCAAAAGAAGATATGGGAAAGGTCATTGGAAAACA
This sequence comes from Lachnospiraceae bacterium, assembly GCA_017390525.1. Lineage (GTDB taxonomy): Bacteria > Bacillota > Clostridia > Lachnospirales > Lachnospiraceae > RGIG989. The sequence goes on from JAFPBJ010000092.1 coordinate 3,669, forward strand.
AGGACGCATTGCCAAATCAATTCGTACAGTTGTAAAGGCTGCATCCTCTAAGTGTGATAAAAAAGTTGTTGTAGATATTTTACAATAACAAGGTACAAGATTGTATTAAGAGCTGTGCTTTTTGTGCACAGCTCTTTTTTTGAAAAGGATAGTAAGCTTTGTGTTTCGCATAAACTTTTAGAATGGAGGATTAGAATGAGTGATTTGTTACAGGTTGGGGTAATTACAGCAACCCATGGACTTAAGGGAGAGGTAAAAGTATTTCCTACTACGGATGATGTAAAACGATTCAAAAAGCTAAAGGAATGTATATTAGACACAGGAAAAGAACAATTGACCTTAGAATTAGAAGGCTGCAGATTTTTTAAGCAATTTGTCATTCTAAAATTTAAGGGAATTGATAATATAAATGATGTAGAAAAATATAAAAAGTGTTCTCTTTTTGTAACGAGAGAGCACGCAGTAAAGCTTAAAAAAGACGAATTCTTTATTACAGATTTAATTAATTTAACAGTGAAAAATGAAGCTGGGGAAGAAATCGGTATCATAAAAGAGGTATTATCTACAGGGGCAAATGATGTGTATGTGATTGAAAAGAAAGAGGGAGGAGAGCTTTTGCTTCCTGCTCTAAAGCAGTGTGTAAAAAAGGTGGACTTTGAAGAAAAATGCATGATAGTACAATTAATGAATGGACTAGAATAGAATAAAGGAGAGTTTTTGTTATGACGAATTTTCATATACTTACCCTTTTTCCAGATATGGTATTAAATGGATTAAACACCAGTGTCATAGGAAGAGCCATAAAAGAGAACAAGATTTCTATTCAGGCTACTAATATTAGGGATTTTGCAGGAAATAAACATGGCCATGTAGACGACTATACTTATGGTGGTGGGGCAGGAATGCTAATGCAGCCACAGCCTATTTATGATGCATACCAAAGTGTTACAAAAAATATGACCAAGCCACCTAGAGTCATTTATACCACACCTCAAGGCAAAGTATTTAAACAATCTATTGCAAAGGAATTATCCCAGGAAGAGAATCTGATTTTTCTATGTGGACATTATGAAGGGGTTGACGAAAGAGTGTTAGAGCTAATCGTTACAGATTATTTATCTATCGGCGATTATGTGCTTACAGGAGGAGAGCTTCCTGCTATGGTTATGATAGATACCATTGCAAGACTTTGTCCAGGAGTACTTCATAATAATGATTCTGCTGAGGACGAATCCTTTTCCAATGGTCTATTAGAATATCCTCAGTACACAAGGCCACCTGTTTTTATGGGAAAAGAAGTACCACCGGTACTGCTATCAGGCAACCACCAGAAAATCAATGAATGGAGAAAGGAACAGTCTTTAAAACGTACGAAGGAGAGAAGACCGGACTTGTTAGATGGGGTGTAGGGAATTTGGGAATTGCGAAACGCAAAATGTGTTTTCTAGAGTTGTACAAAATATACAAACCAACGCAGGCACGCTTGCGATACGTTGTCCCTCGTAGTGGCACCAGTGTGAAAATAACTTTTCACACCTAAGATTTGCGCTTCGCACAAACTTATAATGCCATAGAATTAAGGAATAAAAACACCGACGGGGACAAAGTGCCTGCTAATGGAAATGTATTTTTTGTACAAAAAATTTTTCGTGTGTTTCGCATGTGCTTAAATATAAAAAGATAGGAGGATATGAGTATGACAAACAATGTTACAAGTTTAATTAAAAGTAGTAAGGAATTAAAAGCTTGCTTGCAAATAGAGAAAAGTTTAAATGATATTAGAGAGCAATTACAAAATGATTTTGTAGTTGCTATATATAAACAGTTAAAAGATAATGGTTATAAGCTATTATTTGACAATTATGCCTGTAAAATTAGGGAATTTAGCGCTAGAAATAAAAAAATAACTCTAGCGTTGGGAATAGATGTTAAGGATTCTAAGGGGGCGAATATCTATTTTGATTATTATGATGAAGAAAATGAAACAATAAATCATGAAAAATTCAAAAGAGGAAATCAACGTATTAATCGTATAATTGAAAATGCAATTGATAATGTCTTAGAAAGACCACGTCGATGGCAGACATGTATTAGGTATGAATATTTAGAAAATAAAAATAGCAAATATGATTTTTTCCGTTTTAATGAGAATTGTATAGAATTAAAAAATCCAGCAATTTTTAAAATTACTGTAAAACGTGTATCTAAAAAGATAATGAAATATATTGACGGAATCAATGAATATTTAGGAGAAGAATTACTTTAAAATACTTTGTATTGAAGATTTGAAATTTGTGAAAAAGAAGGGGATAAGAAATGAAAAAGTTAATCAATCAAGTTGTTGGTATTATTGATGAATATGAAGAAGAAAAAAGAAAACAGGGTCTTGATAATAATATTTTTACATTAATGGAAATTGAACGAAGAGAGTTAAAAACACACGAATATATGATTTTGGCTATTTTAAGGCATAGAACAGAATTAGTGAAACAATTTATGGAATGTATGGAGTTACCAAAGAGTTTTCAAAATGAAAGCTGGAATATAGAAAAAGAGCATCATATAGTAACAAAAGGAAAACTAGGAAGAATTGATTTGTTTTTTACATCAAAGCCTAAAATGCGTACAAAGAAAAAGAAATGTGTTGTGGTGGAATTAAAAATAGATGCTGGAGATCAAAATAATCAATTGAAGCGTTATAAAGATTATGTGATTGAAAAGGGATATGCTGAAAATGGAAATGATTACAAAATAATTTATTTGACTTTAGATGGTAAAGAGCCATCGGAACAAAGCTGTAGGGGAAGTAAAAAAAATATACTGCTTAGAAGTTTTGAAGAACATATTTTACTTTGGTTAGAAAGTTGTATAGAAATATGTCAAGAGTATGGGGATGATGTAAGCTTTATTCAACAGTATCAAATTTTAGTAAAAAAATTAACTTCTGGAGAACAGATGGAAGACAAAGTAACAGAACTAATAAAAGGAAGTGAAGAACTTAGAAAGTGTATTGAAATCAAACAAGCTTTACCAGATATAAAAGGTCAGTTGCTTTATGATTTTATGGACACTATTCATCAGGAATTAGCAAAGAAGGAATGTGAATTTTTATATGGTGAGTTCGATTATGAGTGTGCAAAGGAGTATTATGGAAAAAATGTTAAGATTCCTGATATTATATGTAAAATAACAGAATTTACTTCAAAAAATAAAAAAATAAAGTTGGCATTAGGAATAGAAGTGTATTATAACTTATATTTTTATATTGGATATTTTAATGAACAAAATGAATTGATAAATAATGAACAATTTAAAAAGAATAATAAACGGAAAAACGAAAAAGTTGAAAATGCTATTACTCAAGTATTAAATGCAGAAATTAGAAATAATAATACTGATCTTATTATATGGAAAACAATATTAAATAGTAATAATCAAGTATACGATTTCAAACACTTTAGTGAAAGCTGTGCAAATTTAATGGATAAAAGTACATTAAAAAAAGAAGCACAGCGTATAGCAAGAGATGCATCTTATTACATAAAAGAAATACAAGATATTTTGGAAGATGACGAATAATAATAGTGGGATAATATTGGAATTTGGACGTATTTATGTGATAATAGGGAGGAATTTTAAATGCAATTTAAAAATGTAAAATATATCTTATGTGGTTTGATTATTATTATGATACCAATTTTAACTATAATGTTTTTGAACTTCAAAAAAAATGAAAGTAAGTTACAAGATGGAATATATAAAGTCCAACAAAATGATCTATATCCTAATGCTTATATTGAAGTGAAGGAAGGTAGAATTCAATTCTTTAATGTTAATTTAGATTCGTTGTATAAAGAAACATTGGCAGCATATTGTATTCGTATGCAAGAATCAAAATATGGATCAATTACTGAAGAAGAAAAACAAGGGATAAAAAATTCAATTCAATTAAATCTACGTCTTTGTGAAAATTCGTATATATTAAATTATGACAAAATGATGGATTATGGAAATTATGAGTATTCTAATGAATTTTTTCGATTAAAAAATAATATTCCTTTTGGATATTTATATAATGCAAAAAATAAGACTATATCAATTGGAACGGAAACAGAAAATGAACTGATTTTCTTAAAAAAATAAATTAATAATGTGTAAAATTTCCCCTTGCAAATCCCTCTCACATATGATAAAATGATGAAGTTGCGTAGATGGGATGTTCCTCTGTTACGGAAGGTATTAAGAACATCTAGATTAAAGGAGGACAACAATGAACGATATTATTAAAAGCATTGAAGATGCACAATTAAAAGCACAAGTGGATGAATTTAATGTAGGAGATACAGTAAGAGTTCACGCTAAGGTAAAAGAAGGAAACCGTGAAAGAATTCAGGTTTTCGAAGGAACTGTTTTAAAAAGACAAAACGGTGGAGCTCGTGAAACATTCACAGTTAGAAAGAATTCTAACGGAATCGGTGTAGAAAAGACTTGGCCACTTCACTCACCAATCGTTGATAAGATTGAAGTAGTAAGAAAAGGTAAAGTTAGACGTGCAAAACTTAACTACTTACGCGGTAGAGTTGGTAAGAGAGCGAAAGTAAAAGAACTAGTTAAATAATGAAAAAGATAGGACGAGTAGAAGAAATACTTGTCCTTTTTTTCCATTGAGTAAGAAAGGTTTAGATTCACATAAATGTTTGATACGAAGAAAATAAAAAGGAAAAAAATGATGCAGTCCATAGGAAAGTGGGCGCTACAGATTTTGATTGTGGTGGTACTTGCATATTGTATTATATACTTTGGTGTGCAAAGTACAAGAAATTTGGGACAATCTATGGAGCCAACATTATCCAATAAGGACTTAATTTTAATAAATAAAGCAGCCTATATCACAAAGGAACCAAAACGATTTGACGTGATTGTATTTCAGTCCGCTCAAAATGATCAGCTGCCACTGAATATAAAAAGAATCGTTGCACTTCCAGGCGAAACAGTGCAAATTATTGATGGAGAGCTTTATATTAATAACAAAAAAATAGAACATAAGGTATTTAGTGAGTTAATCACTACCGCTGGAGTGGCAAAGGAACCAATTACCTTAGGAGAAGACGAATATTTTGTAATGGGAGACAATTGTAATAACAGCGAGGATTCTAGATTTTCCAATATTGGTAATGTGCACGAAAGTGATATTGTGGGAAAAGCTTGGATTTATATTGAGAAGTGGAATAAATTTAAGAAAATTAGATAACCCCTTAACAAAACATATGAAGGCAGTATTACAAGCAAAGCTTGTGATATGCAGGAGGTATAATACATGGAATTTCAATGGTATCCGGGTCATATGACCAAAGCAAAACGAATGATGCAGGAAAATATTAAGCTAATAGACATTGTGGTGGAGTTAGTAGATGCCAGAATCCCAATTAGTAGCAAAAATCCTGATATTGATGAATTAGCAAAAAATAAATTTAGATTAATTTTATTAAATAAAACAGATTTAGCGGATGAAAAAGTAACAGCCTTATGGGAAGAATATTTTAAAAGCCAAGGCTTTTTTGTGGCTAAAATCAATGCAAGAGATGGAAAAGGAGTAAAATCCATTCATAAGGTAATTCAAGAGGCCTGTAAAGAAAAAATTGAACGAGATAGAAAACGTGGTATTTTAAATCGTCCAATTCGAGCAATGATAGTAGGAATTCCAAATGTAGGAAAATCAACCTTTATCAATTCCTTTGCGGGAAAAGCCTGTACAAAAACTGGGAATAAGCCTGGAGTCACAAAGGGAAAACAATGGATTAAACTTAATAAAAATGTAGAGCTACTAGATACACCAGGAATTTTGTGGCCAAAATTTGAGGATCAAATGGTAGGACTTCGCTTAGCATTAATAGGCTCTATTAGAGAAGAAATCTTAAATATAGCAGACCTAGCTATTGAATTCATTCAATTTTTAACTACAGAATATAAGGGTGTTTTAACGAAACGATATGAATTAGAGACAGAAGAAGGAGATGCCTTTTCAATTCTACAAGAGATTGCTAGAAAACGTCACTGTTTATTAAAAGGAAGTGAATTGGATACAGAAAAAGCAGCTCATATTTTACTAGATGATTATAGAAGTGGAAAATTAGGACAAATTTCCTTAGAAAAGCCACAATAAACCGAGATTATGTTGTGAATAATTGAAGGTAAAGAATAGTAATTCTTTAGAGCTTTCTTTCCCAAAGTAGAAAAGAAAAAGGAGTAAGTATATGAAAGAAAAAGAGTTAGTAGAACAGGAAAAACAAGAGAAAAAAGACCCAGAAGAAATGAATATTTTCCATGAGCTATTTCAGCTTTTAGTATATTTTGTCATTATATGTGTGGTAGTTTTTTTTGTAAATAAATATGTAACTCAAAGAAACGTGGTAGATGGGGATTCTATGTATCCAACCCTTCACGATAAGGATAGTGTTATGATTGACAAATTAAGCTATCGTTTCCATGAGCCAGAGCGATTCGATATCATTGTATTTCCTTACAATGAAGAAGAGAGAATATTTTATATTAAGCGGATTATAGCTTTGCCAGGAGAAACGGTGCAAATTATAAACGGCGAAATTTATGTAAATGATGCAGTATTAGAAGAAGATTATGGATATGAAGCGATTGCTGATTATACTATGGGAACGGCAAAAACGCCGATTACACTGGCAGAAGATGAATATTTTGTCCTAGGGGATAATCGAAATAACAGCATTGACAGTAGAGACGAAGATGTTGGATTAATCAAAAGAGAGGAAATTAGAGGAAAAGCTTACTTTAGAATTTTTCCTTTAAAACGAATTGGAACAATTAAATGAGTAAAAGTATAACAGAAATAAAAGAAGAAATAAGTAAACTCCCTTTGTTACAGCAAAAGGAAAAAGTAAAAGAATATGAAAATGATGAGAGACTTGGGGTAAAAAAAATCATTGAGTCTGTTAATAAAAATATTGCTTTGTATGAAAAAGAGCTTGAAAGAACGAAGCAAATGAAGGTATATGAAGAACGGTATCAAGATTGTGCTTACATTTGTGGCGTGGATGAAGTAGGAAGAGGACCACTTGCAGGGCCTGTAGTAGCGGCTGCTGTGATACTTCCTAAGGATTGTGACATTTTATATTTAAATGATTCTAAGCAGCTTTCAGAAAAGAAAAGGGAAGCACTTTATGATGAAATTATGGAAAAAGCAATTAGTGTAGGGATTGGTATGGCAAATCATGAGGTAATTGATGAAATTAATATTTTGCAGGCAGATTATGTAGCAATGAGACAAGCAATTAGCTTATTAGAGAAAAAACCAGACATTTTGCTAAATGATGC
>JAFPBJ010000093.1 GCA_017390525.1 Lachnospiraceae bacterium
ACTTGTAAATTATCTAACAATAAAGAATTTATAGAAGAAATCACAAACCAATTAAATGAACAATAGAAAGGGGCATGTCATATGTTACATCCATCATACACAGACTTAATGGAAGTGGTTAATAGCGAGGTAGAACCAGGAGAACAACCAGTAGTACAAAGTAGATATTCCATCGTAATTGCAACTTCTAAAAGAGCAAGACAAATCATTGCAGGAGAAGAGCCATTAGTAAAAAATCGTGGGCAAAAACCTTTATCCATTGCAGTGGAAGAGCTTTACAGTTCTAAGGTAAAAATTGTTGGTGATGAAGAAGAGGATTTACTAGAAGAACAAAAGGCAGAAGAAATGCAAGTAGAAGAAACAGAAGCTACTGAGGAAACAACAGAAGTAGAAGAATAAAAGTAACAAACGAAAGTCGGTGGATTCTATCCCCAAAAAGATAGAATGTATCGGCTTTTCTTTTTTGGGAGGAAAAACCGTGAGTATTTTAAATGTAGTAGATTTAAGCTATGGCTTTGGAGATAGAGCGATTTTTGATAAAGTGTCCTTTCGATTATTAAAGGGAGAACACATTGGACTAGTAGGAGCCAACGGAGAAGGTAAGTCCACCTTTATGAACATTATTACAGGCAAATTAATGCCAGACGAGGGTAAGGTGGAGTGGTCGAAAAATGTGCGTGTGGGCTATTTAGACCAGCACACCGTATTAGAAAAAGGAATGACCATAAGAGATGTGTTAAAATCAGCATTTTCCTTTTTGTTTGAATTAGAGGAAAAAATGAATCAAATCTGTGACACCATGGGAGATGCCAGTGAATCAGAGCTAGAAGCTATGATGGAGGAGCTAGGTACCATTCAAGAGCTACTTACCAATCATGATTTTTATATTATAGATGCAAAGGTAGAGGAAACAGCGAGAGCCTTAGGCTTGTTAGACATTGGGTTAGATAAAGATGTAACAGAATTAAGTGGTGGGCAAAGAACGAAGGTGCTGCTTGCCAAATTGTTATTAGAAAAACCAGATATTTTGCTTCTTGATGAGCCTACCAACTATTTAGATGAAACCCATATTAATTGGTTAACTCGCTATTTACAGGAATATGAAAATGCGTTTATATTAATTTCTCATGATATTCCATTTTTAAATCAGGTGGTTAATTTAATCTATCATATGGAGCATCAGCAGTTAAATCGTTATGTGGGAAATTATGATAAATTTGTAGAGGTACATGCAGCCAAGCAGGCACAGCTAGAAGCAGCCTACAAAAGACAGCAGCAAGAAATTAGTCAGCTTAAGGATTTTGTAGCAAGAAATAAAGCAAGAGTTTCTACTAGAAATATGGCAATGTCAAGACAAAAGAAGCTAGACAATATGGAAATTATAGAGCTTGCAAAGGATAAACCAAAGCCAGAATTTCATTTTAAGCAGGCAAGAGCCGCAGGAAAGGTGATTTTTGAAACGACGGATTTGGTTATTGGATATGATAAGCCTTTATCAAAGCCCATTAATTTGCGTATGGAGCGAGGAGAAAAAATCGGAATTATTGGTGCCAATGGAATCGGAAAAAGTACCTTCCTAAAAAGCATCTTAGGGTATCAAACACCGATTTCTGGAAAGGTAGTGCTAGGAGATTATCTTTACAAGGGATATTTTGAGCAGGAAATGAAGCCAGATAAAAATACAACCTGTATTGATGAAATATGGAAGGAATTTCCGTCTTATACCCAATATGAAGTAAGAGCTGCACTAGCAAAATGTGGACTTACTACGAAACACATAGAGAGTCAGGTAAGAGTATTAAGTGGTGGAGAGCAGGCAAAGGTAAGACTATGTAAGCTTCTTAATATAGAAACTAATGTATTACTTCTTGATGAGCCTACCAATCATTTAGACCAGGATGCAAAGGATGAACTAAAACGCGCGCTACAGGAGTACAAAGGTAGTATTTTATTAATCTGTCATGAGCCAGAATTTTATCAGGATGTGGTACAAAAAATCTGGAACTTAGAGGAATATACTCTTTAGATTATTAAGCTTCTATAGGAGATTATTTTCTTGACGAATGGTCTATTAAGGCATACAATAAAAAACAAAGCTGAAATGGAAAAGAGGAATACATATGAAAGAAGTGATTAGTAAAGTAACGCAAGGAATGGATTTAACTGTAGAAGAAACGAAAAGAGCCATGAATATTATGCTAAGTGGTGAGGCAACGCAAGCGCAAATCGGGGCCTTTTTAACAGCACTTAGAATGAAGGGCGAAACCATTGACGAAATCGTAGGCGCAGCCACTGTAGTAAGAGAAAAAGCAGAGCATATTGCACCAATTGTAAAGGATGGACGTTTTGCAGATTGTGTTGGAACAGGCGGAGATGGTTATGCTACCTTTAACATTTCTACCACTACTTCCTTTGTAGTGGCAGCAGCTGGGCTACCAGTGGCAAAGCATGGAAATCGTGCATTTTCTAGTAAAAGTGGTGCAGCGGATGTTTTAGAAGCATTAGGAGTGAATATTATTCTTCCACCTGAGCGAGTAGAAAAGTCGGTAGAAGAAATTGGAATTGGGTTTATGTTTGCTCAAACCTTTAATAAAAGCATGAAGCATGTGGGACAAGCAAGAGGAGAAATCGGAATTCGTACTATTTTTAATGTACTTGGACCTTTATCCAATCCATCTGGCTCAAAATATCAATTAGTGGGTGTTTATAATTTTATGTTAACAGAGCCTTTGGCTAAGGCAATGAGTAAAATGGGTGTGGTAAGTGCCATGGTAGTATCAGGAGAGGATGGAATGGACGAAATTTCTCTATCTTGCCCAACCTTTGTTTCAGAAATTAAAGATGGAGAAGTAAAAAGCTATCAAATTACTCCAGAACAGTTTGGATTTAAAACAGTGGATTATAAAGAAATTCAAGGTGGGGATGCAAAGGAAAATGCCCAAATTACTAGAGATATTTTATCAGGACAAAAAGGAGCAAAAAGAGATATTGTATTATTTAATGCAGGTGCCACTCTTTATGTAGGAAAGGTAGTGCCAACCATTGAAGAAGGAATTAAGTTGGCTGCAGAAACCATTGATTCTGGAAAGGCAATGGAAAAACTTTCACAGTTAATTGCATTTAATGCATAAGTGCAATATAACAGAGAATATAATATCTATATGAAACGGGGGCACATAGTATGTAAAATTACACTGAAGTGCTAATTTTACATGCGGCTATTTGTTTGTGAGCAAAAACAAATAGCTTTGATGGCAGATGAAAAACTGCATATGCAGATTTTTCATCGCCTCTTCGCAATAAATTGCTCAGAAATGAGGATTAACATGAAGCTAAAGGATTTGTTAGTTGATTTAGAATATAAATGTATCAGTGGAACGCTAGATACAGAAATTTCTTTGGTTGCCAATGATTCAAGAAAGGTAACAGAGGGTACATTATTTATTTGTATTTCTGGTAGTGTGGTAGATGGTCATACCTTTATTGATGAAGTGGCAAAAAAAGGTGCGGTAGCAGTTGTGGTGGAGAAGGAAGTAGAGGTGCCACAAGGAGTTACCACTATTTTAGTAGAGAATACCAGATATGCTATGGCACTTATTTCAGCTGCATATTTTGGTCATCCAAGTAAGGACTTAAAGGTAATTGGAATTACAGGAACAAAAGGAAAAACTACCACTACTTATATGGTAAAATCCATGCTTGAGGCAGCAGGACATAAGGTAGGCTTAATTGGTACCATTGAAATTATGATAGGAAGTACTGTAATTCCAGCTAAAAATACCACGCCAGAATCCTATGATTTACAACAATATATGAGACAAATGGTGGATGTTGGGATTGATACCGTGGTAATGGAAGTTTCTTCTCAGGGACTTATGTTACATCGAACTGCAGGAATTCAGTTTGATTATGGTATTTTTACCAATTTATCTCCAGACCACATTGGCCCTAATGAACATAAGGATTTTGAAGACTATGCAGCATGTAAAGGAATGCTATTTAGACAATGTAAGGTAGGAATTGTAAATCAGGATGATGAACATGTTTCTATGGTAACTAAGGGACATACCTGCAAGCTAGAAACCTTTGGAATTGAGAATGTGGCAGATTTACAGGCAAAAGAGGTGTCTTTATATCGAGAAGGTAACACGTTAGGGGTATCTTTTGTATTAGATGGATTATTAAATTACAAGGTCTTTGTAGATATTCCAGGAGATTTTAGTGTATATAATGCCCTAACTGCCATTGCCATTGCAAGACATTTTGAGGTAGAAGAAGAAATAGTTAAAAAAGCTTTAAGACAAATTAAAGTAAAAGGAAGAGTGGAAATGGTTCCAATTTCCGATCATTTTACCTTAATGATTGATTACGCTCATAATGCCATGAGCTTAGAAAGTATTTTAACTACCTTAAGAAAATATGAGCCGAAACGATTGGTTTGTTTGTTTGGTTGTGGTGGGAATCGCTCCAAGCTAAGACGATATGAAATGGGAGAAGTATCAGGTAAGCTAGCAGATTTAACGGTGATTACTTCAGATAATCCAAGAACGGAAGAGCCACAGGCAATTATTGATGACATTAAGGTGGGAATGGAAAAGACCAAGGGAGAGTATGTAGAAATTTGCGACAGAAAAGAGGCAATTAGATATTGTATCAAAAATGCTAAGGAAGGGGATATTATAGTATTAGCAGGAAAAGGTCATGAAGATTATCAGGAAATCAATGGTGTGAAGCACCACATGGACGAGAGAGAATTAATTCAGGATATTTTAAAGGAAGAACAGCTTTCATAGGTGAGATTATGTGTGATTTATACGCAGATATTATTATAGATATTTCTCATGAGGCACTGGATCGAATATTTCAATACCAAGTGCCTTCCTTTTTGCGTGAAAAAGTATGCGTAGGAGCAAGGGTAACAGTACCCTTTGGAGCAGGCAATCATAAACGAAGTGGATATGTCATTGGGCTTTCTAATACCCCCTCCATTGCAGTGAATCAAATCAAAGAAATATGTGAGGTGCAGGAGGAGCAAATGGTGGTAGAAGGGCATTTTATTAAGCTAGCCGCCTGGATAAAACAGCAATATGGCTCTACTATGATTGATGCCCTTAAGGTAGTAATGCCCATTAAAGAGAAGGTAAACAGTAAGGAGCAAAAGCATTTGTCCTTATTGGTGGAGGATAGTAAGGCAAAGGAGCTTCTTTTCCAATATCAGCAAAAAAAGTATACAAAGAAAGCAAAATTATTAGAAGCACTTATGAACACTCCTTCTCTTTCCTATGAACAGGCAGTAAAGGAATTAGACATTGGTAAATCTACCATCGACGCCATGGAAAAGCAACAGGTGATTGCAGTAAAAAGGCAGGAAGTATACCGAACGCCAATTTTTGAGGCGGATGCTAGTAAGACAAAATGTACCTTAAATGAAGAACAGCAAAAGGCAGTAGACAGATTTACCTCAGATTATAGTAAAAAGCAATATGAAACCTATTTACTTCATGGCGTAACAGGAAGCGGTAAAACTGAAGTGTATATGGAAATGATTGAACATGTGCTTAAGGAAGGTAGACAAGCCATTGTATTAATTCCCGAGATTTCTCTTACCTATCAGACGGTAAAGCGGTTTGTGTCTCGTTTTGGTAATCGAGTGTCCATTATGAATTCCAAGCTTTCAAAGGGAGAGAGATACGACCAATTTATGCGAGCAAAAAGGGGAGAGGTAGATATTATGATAGGTCCCCGTTCTGCTTTGTTTACACCTTTTTCTAATCTAGGTTTAATTATTGTGGATGAAGAGCATGAGGGAAGCTATAAAAGTGATAGCATGCCTAAATATCACGCAAGAGAGGTGGCAATTCAGCGAGGCAAAATGGTAAAGGCTAGTGTGGTATTAGGCTCTGCAACCCCTTCTATTGAAAGCTATACCAATGCCCAGCTTCAAAATTATGTGTTACTAACCTTAAAAAATAGGGCAAAAGAAGCAGTGCTTCCTAAGGTGTATGTTGAGGATTTAAGGGAAGAATTAAAAAAAGGAAATCGCACCATGTTTAGTGAAAGGCTTCGTAGGCTAATCAGTGAAGCCTTAGAGGGTGGACAGCAAATTATGCTATTTATGAATCGAAGAGGCTATTCAAGCTTTGTTTCCTGTAGAAGCTGTGGTAGTGTAATCAAATGTCCTCACTGCGATGTATCCTTAACCTATCATCAAAGTGGAGAGCTAAAGTGTCATTATTGTGGATTTAGTCGTAGGACACCAAAAACCTGTCCTGATTGTAATTCAAAATTTATTGGAGCCTTTGGAACAGGCACACAAAAGCTAGAGGAGGCAGTAAAAAAAGAATTTCCTAAGGCACGGGTGCTTCGTATGGATTTTGATACCACTAGGAAAAAACATTCCTATGAAGAAATATTGTCTTCTTTTTCTAAAGGAGAGGCGGATGTTTTGGTAGGGACTCAAATGATTGTAAAGGGACACGATTTTCCAAAGGTAACGGTGGTGGGAATTATGGTGGCAGATATGTCCTTAAATACCAACGATTTTCGCTCTAGTGAACGTACCTTTCAGCTGCTTACCCAGGCAGCAGGAAGGGCAGGAAGAGGAGAGCTAGCAGGAAATGTGGTGATTCAAACGTATCAGCCGAATCATTATAGTATATTAGCTGCCAAGGCTCAGGATTATGAAAGCTTTTATCAGCAGGAGTTGTCCTATCGGCAATTACTAAGGTATCCGCCAATTTATCAAATGATGGTGATTTTTGTTGCTTCTAGCGAGCAGGAGGAGGGAATGAAAATGGCTATGAATTTGAAAGAAAAAATTCTTTCCTTAGAAAATAGTAAGGATTATTGTTTGGTTGGACCAAGTGTTGCCACCATTGGGAGAATAAAAGATATTTATAGACATGTGCTTTATGTAAAGCATTTAGAATATGAGGGATTGACATTTTTAAAAGATTACTTAGAATTAGAGTTAGAGAAAGAAAAGGAAAACAAAAAAATCAAAGTATATTTTGATTTTAATCCAATGGGAATGTATTAATAGAAAGGAACGAAATCATGGCAATTAGAAATATTCGAGTAGAGGAAGACGAAATTTTAAGAAAAAAATGTAAAGAGGTAAAAGAGGTTACAGAAAGAACTCGTACCTTAATTGACGATATGTTAGATACTATGTACGAAGCAGAAGGAGTAGGACTTGCTGCCCCTCAGGTAGGGATTTTAAAAAGGATTGTAGTCATTGATGTAGGGGAAGGCCCATATGTGTTAATCAATCCTAGAATTACCAAGGTAGAGGGAGAGCAAGTAGGAGACGAAGGCTGTTTAAGCTTACCAGGGAAGGTGGCAGTTGTGCCTCGTCCATATAAGGTAACCTGTGTTGCATATGATGAAGATATGGAAGAATATGAAATTGAAGCAGAGGACTTGTTTGCAAGAGCAATTTGCCATGAATTAGACCATTTAGAGGGTATTTTATATATTGATAAAGCAACAGAGCCAGTTAGAATGGTAACAGAAGAATAGGAGAAGGACATGAGAGTTGTATTTATGGGTACCCCTGAATTTGCGGTACCAACATTACAGGCGTTAGTAAAGCATCATGAAGTGGTGGCAGTGGTTACTCAGCCAGATAAAAGAAAAGGAAGAGGAAAAGCCTTTCAATATACCGAGGTAAAGGAAGAAGCTCTAAAGCATGACATTCCTGTGTATCAGCCAGTTAAGGTAAAGGATGAAACTATGGTTGAAATTTTAACAGAGTTAAATCCAGATGTGATTGTAGTTGTAGCTTTTGGACAGCTGTTACCAGAAAGTATTCTTAATCTTCCAAAATATGGCTGTATTAATGTACATGCTTCCTTGCTTCCAAAATACCGTGGTGCAGCACCTATTCAGTGGGCAGTCATTAATAGGGAAGAAGAATCTGGTGTTACCACTATGCTAATGGAAAAAGGGTTAGATACGGGAGATATGTTAAAGTCAGCAAAGCTTACCTTAGATAAAAAGGAAACGGGTGGTTCCCTTCATGACAAGCTTTCTACCTTAGGAGCAGATTTATTAATTGAGACCTTAAAGGATGTAGAGGCAGGTAATATTACTCCTGTAAAACAGGATGATTCCTTAAGCTGCTATGCTAAAATGCTAGATAAATCCTTAGGAAATATTAATTGGAGTCAAAAGGCAACAGAAATTGAAGGCTTAATTAGAGGTTTAAATCCTTGGCCAAGTGCCTATACTACCTTCGGGAATAAGACCATAAAAATATGGGATGCGGATGTAGTAGAGGAGTCAGGTAAGGGTGAAGCTGGCGAGATTTATAAGGTAACAAAGGATGCAATTTTTGTACAAACAGGAGAAGGGGCACTTGCCTTAAAGGAAGTACAGCTAGAAGGAAAAAAGAGGATGAGTGTCAGTGCATTTTTGTTAGGAAATCAAGTGAAGGTTTCAGATTGTTTTGGAAAGTAATGCAGTGAATTAAGTTATTGCGAAACACAATTGATAGTTTACTTTAGTTGTACAAAATATACATTTAAGCGCAGGTACGCTTGCGCTACGTTGTCCCTCGTAGCGGCACATAATATGCTAAAATACAGCATATAAGTGCCGACGGGGACAAAAGTACCTGCTTATAAAATGTATATTTTGTACAATAAAGCAAGTTTTGTGTGTTTCGCAAATAGCTACAGTGAATGTAAGAGAGGATTACCATGGAAAAGCAGTTCCCAAATGAGAGAGAATGGATTTTAGACATTTTAATAGAGGTGGATAAAAATCAAGGATTTGTAAATCAACTAGTAAAGCAAACCTTAGATAAAAACCAATTTATAGATAAGCAAAAGAGAAATTTTGTAAAAAGGGTGGCACAAGGAACTGTTGAGAGACAGATTTATTTAGATTATGTCATAGAGCAGTTTTCTAAGGTTAAGGTAAAGAAAATGAAGCCTCTTATTAGGGCGGCAATTAGGATGGGAGCATATCAGCTTTTGTGTATGGATGGTGTTCCAAGTAGTGCAGCCTGTAATGAATCCGTTACTTTGGTGAAAAAAAGAGGAATGAAAGGCTTGTCAGGCTTTGTAAATGGTGTGTTAAGAAATATTGCAAGAAACAAAGATAATATAAGCTTTCCAGAAGAACAGAAGGAGCCCTTACAATTTCTAAGTATTCAGTACTCTATGCCACAATGGATTGTAACAAAATGGGTAGCCTTGTATGGATATGAAATGACAAAAACGATGCTAGAAGCCTTTCTTAAGGAAGCACCTCTTTCTGTTCGAGTCAATGAAACGAAAATCACTAAGGATGAATTGGTAGCTGCTTTAAAAAAACAAGATATAAATGTGGAAAATGGTGCATATTGTAGTAATGCCATTAAAATTTCGGGATACAATTATTTAGGAAAAATCAAGGAATGGAAGGAAGGATACTTTCAGGTACAAGACGAAAGCTCCATGCTTGTATGCCAGATTGCAGATATTAAACCAGATAATATTATTATTGATGTATGTGCAGCCCCTGGAGGAAAAGCGACTCATGCAGCCCAGCTTTTAAATCAGACTGGGATGGTATATGCCAGAGATTTAACAGAGCAAAAGGTAGAGCTAATGAAAGAAAACCTAACTAGATTAGGGCTTACCAATATGCAAATTACATGTCAGGATGCCCTAGTGTTAGATGAGGAAATGCTTGAAAAGGCAGATGTGGTAATTGCAGATTTGCCTTGCTCAGGACTTGGGGTAATCGGTAAAAAAAGTGATATCAAATATAATATGACGGAAGAAAAGCAAAAAGAGCTTGTGAAGCTACAGCGTGATATTTTATCAGTTGTATGCAAATATGTGAAAAAAGGTGGAACCTTAATTTATAGTACATGTACCATTAATCCAGAGGAAAACGAAGAAAATTTTCGTTGGTTACTAGAAAACAAGGACGTGAAATTTGAAGCAGTGGATATTTCTTCCTATTTACCAAAGGAGCTACAGGAAGAAACTACCAAACAAGGCTATTTGCAATTACTACCAGGAAAACATTCCTGTGATGGATTTTTTATGTCAAGACTTCGGAGGAAAAATTAAGTGGAAACGTATGATATTCGGTCAATGACCTTAGAAGAAATAGAAGCACTTATGGTTACCTTAGGGGAGCCTAAGTTTCGAGCAAAACAAATATATGAATGGCTACACAAAAAATTAGTACAGTCCTTAGACGAAATGACCAATATTCCCTTAGCACTTCGAGAAAAAATCAAACAGGAAGTGGGGTTCGCAGCGGTAGAGGAAGAAACCAAAAGTGTGTCTAAAATAGATGGTACTACCAAGTTTTTATTTAAGCTTCAGGACGGTAGCATGGTAGAAAGCGTACTTATGAAGTATAAGCATGGTAATTCTGTTTGTATTTCTTCTCAGGTAGGCTGTCGCATGGGCTGTAGATTTTGTGCCTCCACCATTGGGGGACTTACAAGGAATTTACTCCCTTCGGAAATGCTAGGACAAATTTATTATATTCAAAAAAGCACCCAGGAAAGAGTATCAAATGTTGTACTTATGGGAACGGGAGAGCCCTTTGACAATTATGATAATTTTTTTCGGATGCTACATTTGTTAACAAATCCACAAGGCTTAAATATTAGCCAAAGAAATATTACAGTTTCCACCTGTGGAATTGTTCCAAAAATCAAAGAATTAGCAAAGGAGCATTTGCAAATTACCTTAGCTATTTCCTTACACTCTCCAACGGATGAAATGAGAAAGGAATTAATGCCTATTGCCAATCGATATTCCATTGATGAAATCATGGAAGCCTGTGAGGATTATTTTAATGAAACAAAAAGAAGAATTACCTTTGAATATAGCTTAGTGGCAGGGGTAAATGATAAGCCTGAACATGCGACTATATTGGCAAATAGATTGAAACAATTAAATTGTCATGTGAATTTAATTCCAGTAAATCCCATAGAAGAGAGAGATTTTAGACAACCAGAACAAGAATCAATCCAAAATTTTAGAAAAATGCTTGAAAAAAATCGGATAAATGCTACAATTAGGAGAGAAATGGGAAGAGATATTCAAGGTGCCTGTGGGCAGCTTAGAAAGAATTATCAAAAAAATATACAACAGACAAAGTAAGATAGGAGGTTAGGCATGCAATCTTTTGGAAAAACAGATATAGGAAAAACAAGACGAATCAATCAAGATTACATTTTCTTTTCTGATAGCCCAATCGGGAATTTACCTAACTTATACATAGTTGCAGACGGTATGGGTGGACACAAGGCAGGAGAGTTCGCTTCTAAGTTTGCAGTAGAAAGAGCGGTGGACATTGTTTCGAAGCATGAGCTTAATAGTCCCATTGCAATCTTGCAAGATGCATATAAGGTAATTAATAAAGAGCTGATTGAAGAAGCAAAGACCAACGAGGAACATATGGGAATGGGAACTACTCTTGTAATTGCCACAGTAGTAGATTCACAGCTATTTGTAGCCAATGTAGGGGATAGCAGATTATATGTGATGCGTAATTTTATTAAGCAAATTACACTTGATCATTCTTTAGTTGAAGAGCTAATACGTTCTGGAGAATTAAAAAGAGATCAGATTAGAAATCATCCGGAGAAAAATATTATTACGAGAGCATTAGGTGCAGAGAAAAAGGTAGTACCAGACTTTTTTGAGGTAACCCTATCCAAAGGTGATAAGATTTTGTTATGCTCAGATGGACTAACCAATATGGTAGATGATAATGAGATTTTACAATTATGTATGTCTAATCATCAAATTGAAGATAAAGTAAATTCATTAGTAGATAGAGCAAATTATTATGGCGGAAAGGATAACATTGCAGTTATTGTAGCCCAGAATCAGTAAAATGAAGACTGTTTGTAGGATTTATGGAAGAAAGGAAATTAAGGCATGTTAAAATCAGGTATGGTGATTGGAAACCGATATGAGATTATAGAGCTTGTTGGCTCTGGTGGAATGTCGGATGTATATAAAGCACAATGTTATAAGTTAAATCGTAAGGTAGCAATTAAGGTGCTAAAAAAAGAATTTAGTGATGATACGAATTTTGTTGCGAAGTTTCGTGTAGAAGCACAATCTGCAGCAGGTCTTTCTCACCCTAATATTGTAAATGTATATGATGTAGGTGAGGATGAAGGAATTCACTATATTGTTATGGAATTAGTAGAGGGAATTACTCTAAAAAAATATATTCAGGAAAAAGGTAGACTTCCAATTGAACAGGCAATTGATTTTGCAACACAAATTGCTTCTGGAATCGAAGTGGCTCATATGAATCACACGATTCATAGAGATATTAAGCCACAAAATATTATTGTGTCTAATAATGGACTACTTAAGGTAACCGACTTTGGAATTGCAAGAGCTGCCACCTCTAATACAGTAGCATCTAATGCCATGGGCTCTGTTCATTATATTTCACCAGAACAGGCAAGAGGTGGATATAGCGATGAAAAGAGCGATATTTATTCATTAGGTATTACCCTTTATGAAATGGTAACAGGGCGAGTACCATTTGAAGGAGAAAATAATGTAACCGTTGCATTAATGCATATTCAAGGACAAATGATTCCACCAAGAGAATATTATCCAGATATTCCAGTGAGTGTAGAGAAAATTATACAAAAGGCAACCCAAAAGAAGCCAGAGCTACGCTATTTAACAGCCAATGCAATGATTGCGGATTTAAAACGTGCATTAGCAGAGCCAGATGGTGAATATGTTCATTTAACACCTGTAGTGACAGATTCTCCAACTGTAAATATTTCAGAGGAAGAAGTTTCTAAAATCAAGAAACAAGCTATACCAAAGCAAGTGGTAACCACTGAGGAAAAAGCAAAGCCAGAGAAAAAGCCAGAAAAAAATATGGATTTGTATGAAAATAATGAAGAAGAGGAATTAGCAGAGGAAGAAGAAATTGATCCAAAGCTACAGAAGTTAATTGTAATTCTTGGAATTGTTACAGCAGTGATTCTTGCCATGTTCCTTTTATTTATGGTTGGAAAAGGGCTTAAGCTATTCTCATTTGGTGGCAATAAGGATAACACAGCTATTTCTACAGATAGCAAAGGTTCTGTAGTAATGAAAAATGTGGTTGGAAAGAAAATTGAGGATGCAAAGGCAGAGATTGAAGCTTTAGGTGGCGATATTGTAGTAAAAACAGAATACAAGCCTTCTGATACCATTGAAGCAGATTATGTTATGGAACAGGATGTAAAAGAAGGAGAAACGTTATCTCCAGGTTCGGTGGTAGTATTAACCGTAAGCTCAGGAACAAATCAAGTAGAAGTAATCGATGTTACCAAACTAACAAAAGGGGAAGCAGAAACAAAGCTTAAGAGTGCTGGATTTGATGTGAAGTTTGAATATATCTACAGTGATACAGTAGAAAAAGATAAGGTTGTAAAGCAGGATCCAGAAGGTGGAAGTAAAGTACCAGAGGGAACAACCATTACGTTATATATTAGCGAAGGAAAAGAAGTAAAAGAAGCAACAGTACCAGAGCTTAAAAATATGACGCTATCAGAGGTACAAATTATTTTAAAAGAAAATAATCTAAAGCTAGGAAGTGTAACAAAAGAATATCATGACACAGTGCCTTCAGGACTTGTTATTTCTCAGGATTATAAAAAAGGTGATAAGGTACCAGAGGGAACTGCAATTAACATTACCATTAGTTTAGGACCAAAGAGTACAAATGTAGTGTACAAAGGAAGTATTACAATTTCCAGCTGTCCATTTGAAGGGGATGGAGGCGCAGATATACGATTAGTATTAGTACAAGATGGAAATAAAACCACAATCTTTGATGATACTTTATTCCCATCAGATTTCCCTAAAACCTTTACCTTCGAAGGAAAGAAGGGAAGCGCAGAGGTTTACCTTTATGTTAATGGCGTAGAGCAAGGTCAACGTTGGAATACGACTCTAGTTGCGGTGAGTGAGTAATGGAAGGACGCATTATTAAGGGAATTGCAGGCTTTTATTATGTAGAGACAAAACAAAAGGAAGTCTATGAATGTAAAGCAAAAGGAAATTTTCGTAATAAGAAAATTAAGCCCTTAGTAGGAGATTTTGTGAACATTCAGGTGCTTTCAGAGGAAGAAAAAACGGGAAATATCATTGAAATTTTCCCTAGAAAAAATGAGTTGATTCGGCCTGCTGTGGCAAATATTGATCAGGTGATTGTAATTTTTGCTACAGCAGATCCAGATCCTAATTTTAATTTATTAGATCGGTTTCTTATGATGATGACAAAGCAGGAAATTCCTTCCGTAATTTGTTTTAATAAAATGGATAAGGTGGACCTACAAAAAATAAAACAGCTACATCAGATTTATGAAAGCTGTGGTTCAAAGGTGATGTTTACTAGTACCTATGAGCAAAAAGGAATTGATGAAATTCGCGCCTTGCTAAAAGGAAAAGTAACAGCACTAGCGGGACCATCTGGAGTAGGAAAGTCCTCTATGCTTAATACATTATTAAATGAATCATACATGGAAACTGGAAATATTAGTGAGAAAATTAAGCGAGGAAAGCACACTACAAGACATTCCGAGCTAATTCCAGTTGGAGATGCTACCTATGTGGTGGATACTCCTGGCTTTACCTCTTTATTTGTAGAGCAATATGAAAAAGAGGAAGTAAAGGATTATTTTCCTGAGTTTTTAGCCTATCAAGAGGAATGTAGGTTTCAGGGCTGTATTCATATTAATGAACCAGATTGTGCTGTAAAGCTAGCCCTAGAGCAAGGGAAAATAAGTGAAAATCGTTATAACAATTATAAGCTCATATACCAAGAGGTAAGTGAGAAAAGAAAAAGGAGATAGAAAATGTACGTATTAGCACCCTCTATATTATCAGCTGATTTTGCCAATTTAGGACGAGATGTGGAACAGATTACAAAGGCAGGTGCCTCTTATGTTCATATTGATGTAATGGATGGACAGTTTGTTCCTAATATTTCTTTTGGTATGCCTATTATGAAAGCAATTCGTCCGCTCACTGATCAAACCTTTGATGTACATTTAATGATTGAAGAGCCAGGAAGATATATCAAAGAATTTAAAGAGGCAGGGGCAGATTTAATTTGCGTGCATCAGGAAGCATGTACTCATTTAAATCGTACTATTGCACAAATTAAAGAATTAGGCTTAAAGGCAGCAGTTGCATTAAATCCTGCTACACCAATTTGCACGCTAGAGCATGTAATTGAGGAATTAGATATGGTGTTAATTATGAGCGTAAATCCAGGCTTTGGAGGCCAAAAATTTATTCCTAATACACTACAAAAAGTGAAAATGCTTCGAGAAATGGCAGATCAAAAAGGATTAAAGCAATTAGATATTCAAGTAGATGGTGGCGTTACGTTAGAAAATGCAAAATCTATCTTAGAGGCAGGAGCAAATATTTTAGTAGCAGGCTCTGCAGTGTTTAAAGGGGATGCGAAGGAAAATGTTGAGAAATTCCTTACAATTTTTAAAGAAGGGATATAAAGGAATATGCATATAGTAATATTGACTGGTGGAGAGTATGAGGAATCTTTCCTCCAGTCCTTTTTTGTGAAAGAAACAGTGGATTATGTGATTGCAGTAGATGGAGGCTTAGATTACAGTAGACGATTAGGAATCACCGTGGATGAAGCGGTAGGGGATTTTGACACAGTGTCATTAGAAACCTTAAAAGCATATGAAAAAGAAAATGGGAAATTTGAAAAGTTTTCTCCCTACAAGGATTATTCTGACACCCACCTGGCTATTTTAAAAGCCATAGAAAAAAAACCAAGCTCTATTACCATTTTATGCGGCTTAGGTGGCAGAATGGATCATGCCCTTGCTACCATATCTAATTTGGTGTTGCCTTTAAAGGAACATATTCCTTGCAGTATACAAAATGAAAGAAATAAAATTACTATGACAGATCATAAGCTAATATGTAAAAAAAGTAAGCAGCATGGTAAATATGTATCGTTACTCCCATTTAGTCCTAAGGTTGAGGGGATTACGCTAAAAGGCTTTTTATATCCCCTAGAGAAGGCAACCATTTGTCAAGGAGAAAGCATTGGAATTAGCAATGAGCTTATAGAGGACGAGGGAGAAATTACCCTAGAAAAGGGAATATTAATTGTAGTAGAGGCAAAAGATTAGACAAAAAAGGTTTCGTTTATCTTAAGAACAAAAACATTGTTTGTAAGAATAGAATGTGCTATAATACTATTTAGCTATGCAAAAAATAAAAATGTAATCATTTCATAGGTTGATTTGTAGGAGGAGACTTGGTGAAGAAAGGTCAAGAAAACAGTGTGTCTAAGGAAGAACTGAATAGACGAAAAAGAGTGAATCTATATAAAAAGATTATTATTGCGATTTGCATTATTCTTGTTTTTTCATCCGCGTTTCTTAACCTAGTGCTGATTTTTAAGGTAATCAGTTTAGAGAAACAGGTGTCTAATATAAGTCAAGCAAATCAAAATGAAAATATACTAAATGATGAAATAATAACCAGTGTGCAAGGTTAGATTAGGAGGAAGCCCAGTGAGTTTTTTTAAAGAATTTAAAGAAGATATCACCCAGGCGGTGAATGAATTAATCCCAGATGGTCAGGCAGAGGATACCAATGAAGCAACAGAGGAAGAAATTGATGAATTGGTAAATACTTTAGATGAAGAGCCAACACAAGAAGAATTAGATGCATTATTATTTTCAGAAGACAATGATTTAAGTAATGAATTAAATGAAGAAATCAAGCTTGATGAGCCTGTAGAGGAAAATGAAGAGGATGCATTATTAAAGGAATTACTATCAGGTGATATGGTTGCAGAGGAACCAACAAAAGAGCTTGAAGAAGCACAAGAAGTAGTGGAAGAATCAGAAGAAATGAATATGACAGAAGAAGTAGCTACGGATATGGATGCAATTGATGAAGAAGCCATTGCTTCCATTACTGAGCTTGCGAAAGAGGAGATAAACTTGCAAAAAGAAGAAAAAACCATTGATGAAACCAATATTACAACCATTACAGAAGGAACTGAATTAGAAGGTAATATAAAATCAGACGGCAACATTAATGTAAATGGTCTTGTAGTTGGTGATGTAACCTGTGCAGGTAAGCTAGTAATCAGTGGCTCTATTACAGGAACAATCAATGCAGGTGAAATTTATGCCAATGCAGCTAGTGTGGAAGGAAATATGACTAGCGAAGGTAGTGTAAAGGTTGGCGTAGGTTCTATGGTAGTAGGTAACATTGTGGCTAAGTCTGCAGCAATTGCAGGTGCTGTCAATGGTGATATTGATGTACAAGGACCTGTGATTGTGGACTCTACAGCAGTGATTATGGGAAATATTAAGTCACGTTCTGTACAAATCAATAATGGTGCAGTGATTGAGGGCTTCTGTTCTCAAAGCTATTCAGATGTAGATGTAAATGAAATTTTTAAAAAAAATGTAGATAAATAAAAATTGCTTCAATTTGGAGGATAGATATGAAGGAATTAAAAAGAGTTTTATTAAAGCTAAGTGGAGAGGCACTAGCAGGAGAAAAGAAAACAGGATTTGATGAAGCAACAGTAGTAGCAGTTGCTAAGCAGGTAAAAGCAGTAGTAGATTCAGGAATTGAGGTTGCCATTGTAATTGGTGGCGGTAATTTCTGGAGAGGTAGAACCAGTGAAAATATCGATAGAACTAAGGCAGATCAAATTGGAATGCTAGCAACCGTAATGAATTGCATTTATGTATCAGAGATTTTCCGTAGCGTAGGCTTAGAAACAAGCGTATATACCCCATTTGCTTGTGGCTCTATGGCAAATTTATTTTCTAAGGATCAAGCAATGGAAGATTTATCCAAGAAAAAGGTTACTTTCTTTGCAGGAGGAACAGGACATCCTTATTTTTCAACAGATACAGCAACTGCTCTTAGAGCAATTGAAATTGAAGCAGACGCTATTTTACTTGCAAAAGCAATTGATGGAGTATATGACAGTGATCCAAAGATTAATAAAGATGCAGTCAAATATGATACCATTACGATTGATGAAGTATTAGAGAAAAAGCTTGGAGTTATTGATTTAACGGCAACAATTATGTGCTTAGAAAATAAAATGCCAATGCTTGTATTTGGATTAAATGAAGAAGATAGTATTATTCATACTTTACAAGGAAAATTTACTGGAACCTATGTGTCCGTATCATAAGAGAGAAAGGAAATAAAAAAATGTTAAAGCAGTTTGAAGAAAAAATGGAAAAAGTAATCGATAATTTATCTAACGAATACAGTACAATTCGTGCAGGAAGAGCAAATCCGCATATTTTAGATAAAATTAAGGTTGACTATTATGGACAACCAACACCACTTCAACAGGTGGCAAATATTACAGTTCCTGAAGCAAGATGTATTTTAATTCAGCCTTGGGAAGCTACCTTAATTAAAGATATTGAGAAAGCAATTCTATGTTCAGATTTAGGAATTACACCAAACAACGACGGAAAAGCTGTACGCCTTAATTTTCCAGAATTAACAGAGGAAAGAAGAAAGGAATTAGCGAAAGACGTAAAAAAACGTGGTGATAATGCAAAGGTTGCAGTTCGTAACATAAGAAGAGATGCCAACGATGCAGCAAAGAAAATGAATAAGGCAAATGAAATTTCAGATGACGAGTTAAAACAACAGGAAGAAGAAATTCAAAAATTAACAGATAAATTTATTGCAGAAATTGACAAAGCAATTGAAGCAAAATCAAAAGAAGTATTAACAGTTTAGGAAAATAAGGGCTATCTTAAGCATATATTTAGATAGCCCTTTTTCGTAGAAAAAGGAGTTAGTAATGGAGGAGAATCTTAATATTCCAAAGCATGTGGCAATTATCCTAGATGGCAATGGTCGTTGGGCAAAGAAAAAGCACATGCCACGAAATTATGGCCACGCACAAGGAAGTAAACGAGTAGAAAATATTTGTGAGGAAGCATATCGGTTAGGGATAGAATACTTAACAGTATATGCCTTTTCCACTGAAAACTGGAAGCGTCCAAAAGAGGAAGTAGACCTACTTATGAAGCTGCTAAGAAATTATTTAGCAGATTGTATCAAAACTGCCAATAAAAATAATATGGTAGTAAGGGTGATTGGAGATAAAACAGGCTTAGATGCTGATATTCAGGAGAAAATAGCAGAGCTAGAAGAGGTTTCTAAGAAAAATTCAGGGCTTAAATTTACCATTGCCTTAAATTATGGTTCAAAGGATGAAATGATACGAGGAATGAAAGCTCTTACAAAGGATTGTGTAGAAGGAAAAATAAAAATTGAGGATATTACAGAGGAGTTGTTCGCTACTTATCTAGATACATATCCTTTACCAGAGCCAGATTTGTTAATAAGAACCAGCGGAGAACAACGTTTATCAAACTTTTTGTTATGGCAGCTTGCATATACAGAATTTTACTTTACAGAAACCCTATGGCCAGATTTCGATAAAGAGGAATTAGTAAAAGCAATTCAATATTATTCGAAACGAGATAGGAGATATGGCGGGATAAAAGAGGAATCGTAAAATGTGCAAAAAGATGCACAAGAATGGAGAATAGTGTATGTTTAAACAAAGACTTATAAGTGGAATTATTTTGGTAATCATTGCAGCCATATCCATTGGATTAGGTGGAGCAGTGATGTTTGGTGTGGTTGAAGGGATTACATTAATTGGATTATTTGAATTTTACCGTGTGTTTAAAATTGAGAAGAAATCACTAGGAATTCTAGGGTATATAACAGCCATTGGATACTATATTATGCTTTATAGTGATATGCAACAATATATCCTTCCATATGCGTTACTTTTCTTAATTTTATGCATGGCGCTTTATGTATTTCAGTATCCAAACTATAAAGCACAAGAGGTTATGGCAACCTTTTTCTCATTTTTTTATATTGTAGTCATGCTTTCTTGCTTATATCAGGTAAGAATGATGGAAAATGGCGTGATTTTAGTAGTGCTTGTATTCTTAAGTGCTTGGGGCTGTGATACCTGTGCATATTGTGTGGGCATGTTAATTGGAAAACACAAAATGGCACCAGTATTAAGCCCAAAGAAAACTATTGAAGGTGGAATTGGTGGTATTGTAGGAGCAGGACTACTTGGGGCAATCCTAGCAGTTGTGACCAACCAGGTTACGAAAGTGCCATATAATCCTGTGATTGTGTATCCAATTATATGTATGGTAGGGGGAGCAATTTCTCAAATTGGAGACTTAGCTGCCTCTGCAATTAAGCGTAATTTTGAAGTAAAGGATTATGGAACCTTAATTCCAGGACATGGAGGAATTTTAGACCGTTTTGACAGCATAATCTTTACTGCACCAATCATCTATTTTGGTATGTTGTTATTACAAAATTATTGTTTGTAATAAGAGAAAGGACGAAGCAATGGAAGATAGGATAAAACAGGTTGTTATTTTAGGCTCTACAGGCTCTATTGGCACGCAAGCCTTAGAGGTTATGAGACAGCATAGGAATATAAAGCCGATTGCAATTGCAGCCTATGAAAATATAACATTACTAGAACAACAAATTCGTGAATTCCATCCTCAATATGCTTGTGTGTATGTGGAGGAAAAGGCTCTTGAATTAAAGAGTAGGGTAGCGGATTGTGATACAAAAATTGTAAGTAAAATGGAAGGCTTACTTCTTATTTCTACTTTAGAGCAGGCTGACATTGTATTAACTGCCCTAGTAGGAATGATTGGAATTAGACCTACCATTGCGGCAATTCAGGCGAAAAAGGATATTGCCCTTGCAAACAAAGAAACCCTAGTAACAGCAGGACATATTATTATGCCACTATCAAAAGAAAATGGAGTTTCCATTTTACCTGTAGACAGTGAACATTCTGCAATTTTCCAGAGTCTCAATGGAGAAAAGCAGACACAAATTGAAAAAATCCTTTTAACTGCTTCAGGAGGACCTTTTAGAGGAAAAAGTAGAGAAGAGCTACAACAGGTAACTAGAGAAGATGCACTTCGTCATCCAAATTGGAGTATGGGAAAGAAAATTACCATAGACTCTGCAACAATGGTAAATAAAGGTCTAGAGGTAATTGAAGCAAAATGGTTATTTCAGGTGCCAGTTCATAAAATTCAGGTAGTAGTGCAGCCACAAAGTGTAATTCACTCTATGGTACAGTTTGTAGATGGCGCAGTTATGGCACAAATGGGCACAGCGGATATGAAGCTACCTATTCAGTATGCATTAACCTATCCTAGTCGTAAGAACTTAAAGGAAGAAAGACTAGACTTTTTTAAGCTAGGGCAAATTACCTTTGAAGCTCCAGATTTAGAAGTATTTACAGGACTTAAAATGGCATATCAGGTGGGAGAAAGAGCAGATTCTTATCCAACCGTTTACAATGCAGCCAATGAATTTGCAGTAAAGAAATTTTTAGAAGGAAAGATTTCCTTTCTTACCATAACAGACCTAATTTCCTATGCGCTAAAGGAGCACAAAGCAATAGATTCGCCAAGTGTAGAGGAAATTTTACAGGTGGAACAATGGGTATATGAATTATTAGAGAAAAAATGTAAGAAATAGGGAAAAGGAAAAGAACTATGAAATTATTAATGGCAATTTTAATATTTGGATTGATTGTATTTATACACGAATTAGGGCATTTTCTGTTTGCAAAATTAAGTCATATAGCAGTAACAGAATTTTCTATTGGAATGGGCCCTAGATTATTTAGCTTTAAACCAAAGGAAACAAGATATAGCATTAAATTACTTCCACTAGGAGGCTCTTGCATGATGGTGGGAGAGGATGAGGAAAATGATGATGTAAATGCCTTTGGTAACAAAAGTGTGTTAGCTAGATTTTCTACTGTTGCAGCAGGACCGATTTTTAATTTTATTTTAGCCTTCGTATTAGCCTTAGTGGTAATCGGAATTGCTGGAGTAGATAAGCCAGATGTATACAAGGTAGAAAAGGGTTCCCCAGCAGACGAGGTAGGAATGCAGAAAGGGGATATCATTACAAAGGTAAATGGAAAATCTATTACAATTAGTAGAGAGTTTGCCACCTATTTTCAATTTTCCCCAGTGAAAAGCGAAAAAGCCATAGACATTACCTACAAAAGAAATGGAAAAGAGCAGACTGTGTCTATTGTTCCAGAGGAAAAGGAAAAATATATGTTGGGCTTTTATTATAGCCAACAGCAAAGTGGTATGAAGGTGACAGATGTAGTAGAGGACTCACCTTTTGATCAGGCGGGAATTAAGAAAAACGCCATTGTAACAAAAATAAATGATGTCGCTATTTCCTCAGCAGAGGATTATGAAGCATATATTTCAGAGCATCCGTTAGATGGAACACCAATTGCTGTAACCTATGAGGAGGAAGGTACACAAAAGGTTGCAACTATTACGCCTCAGTCTCAAGGAAAAGCATATGTAATTGGCTTAACTGTTGATACAGCAAGAGAAAAGGTAGGCGTTCTTGATACCCTAAAATATAGCTTGGTAGAAGTAAAATACTGGATTGTAACCACTGTAGAAAGCTTAAAGCAATTAGTGACAGGTCGAGTAAAAATGAATCAGGTTTCAGGACCAGTGGGAATTATGAACGTCATTGGTAATAGCTATGAGCAATCGAAAAAGGATGGAGTTATTTCTGTAGTAGTAAATATGTGCTACATTTCCATTTTATTAAGTGCCAATTTAGGAGTAATGAACCTACTTCCTTTACCAGCCTTAGATGGTGGAAGATTAGTATTTTTAATTGTTGAGGGAATTAGGGGAAAGAAAATTCCAAGAGATAAGGAAGGCTTCGTTCATTTTCTTGGTTTTGTAGCTCTGATGATATTAATGGTAATTATTATGTTTCACGATATTCAAATGGTGTTCTTTAAATAGGAGGTATGCTTGTGGAGCGACGAGTAGCAAAAGAAATTAAAATTGGAAATCAGGTAATTGGTGGGAATCACCCAATTTTAATTCAGTCTATGACCAATACAAAGACAGAGGATGTAAACAGTACAGTGGCTCAGATTAAAGAGCTTGAGGAAGCAGGCTGTGAAATTATAAGAGTCAGTGTACCTACAGAAGAAGCAGCTTTGGCAGTAAAGGAAATCAAAAAACAGATTCATATTCCTTTGGTAGCAGATATTCATTTTGATTATCGCTTGGCAATTAAGGCGATGGAAAATGGGGCAGATAAAATTAGAATTAATCCAGGAAA
>JAFPBJ010000094.1 GCA_017390525.1 Lachnospiraceae bacterium
GGTACTTTTGCAGGCTAAGGAAGGAAAAGAGGACATAGATTTGCTTTTTCTAGATATAGAAATGAAGGGAATCGATGGCATCGAGGTTATGAAGCAGATAAAAAATCTTAGCTTTGTTTGGAGAATTGTATTTGTAAGTAGTCATGAGGAGTCGGTATTCGACGTCTTTTCTATTAAAACGCTAGGGTTTGTAAGGAAGCCCTTTTCCTATGAGGATATTGCAAAATGGTTACAGGAAGCCTATAAGAAATATAAGGAAAAGGTAGTAGTAGAATTTAATATGAATGGGGAAAAGAAATTAGTGGCAGCAGAGGATATTATTTACCTAAGCGGAGAGAAAAATTATACTACTGTTGTTACTACTAAGGAGCGGTTTATTGTATATGGGAATTTAAAGGCATGGGAAGAAAAGATGCGAAAAATCAATATTATACGAGTGCATAAGTCTTTCCTAGTCAGCTTAATGCATATAAAAGGAATCAAAGACTCCATTTCCTTATTAAATCAAACGGATTTAATTCCTATTGGTCGGAAATATAAGGAGCAATGCAAACAGCTATATACGAATTATTTATTTCAGGCAATGAAAGAAGGAAGTCCATTCTAATTTGAAGGGGGCGGTGATGGTGAAGCAGGAAGAATTTTTGTGGATTTTATATTCTTTTGTGGAAATGACCAACTACATATTAGGGTATCGACTTATTTTCAATCAAAAAATAACCCCGAATAAGAAAAAAATACTCATATTTTATAGTATGATTCTTATAGTAAATGTGTTGGTGCTTTGGCTTAAGCTCCCCATTGAAAAAGCACCCTTAGCAGCAGGAATAGGAATATTTGTGCCCCTAGTATTATTAGAGGAAAAAAGGCTAAAAAATACGCTATACTATCCTGATGTATATATCATTATCTCAATTGTAAATGCATGTACCATGTACGTTGCGTCTCTTTTTTCTCCCCTTACACAAGTACAAATCAGAAATAATGACCTTTACTGTGTGATTTTTGATGCTACCTTTGGATTGGTATGTGTTGGTATTCTTCTGAATCAAAAAATGAAAAAAAGACGGCAAGAGTATTTTTTAGAGCTTACCACATCTCAGTATGTAATGCTTACTGCTGAGCTTATTAGTGCATATTTGATTATTTCAGCGTTGCAATATATTAGTTTGCAGGAGGCTTTTACTCAGGAAATGAATGAGTTGTTTGGCTTTTTCGTAACTGTAGTATGTTTTTTATTTATTTTAGGAACCTCCTGGCTTTGCATTTCGCAACGAAAAAATCTCATGTATCAAAAGGAACGGTTGCTTGTTAGTAATTATCTAGAGAAGCAAGAAAATTATGTAAAGGCCGTTATAGAAAAGGACGAGGTAATGAGAAGGTTTCGTCATGATGTCAGAGGGCATCTAATTGCAGTTACTAATCTTCTTAAGGAGGAAAACGTAGAGGAAGCGAAGGAATACATTAAGATCTTAAATGAAAATATGCAGGAGGGAATGCAAAAATTCTATACTGGTATTACGGCAGTAGATGCGATTATTTATGAGCAGCTTCAGGATTCTGAGATTGATTTGGTGTGGGAAGGAAATATAAAAAATGTTCCAGAGCACATAGAACTATATGATTTGTGTACCATTTTTATGAATTTTATGAAAAATGCAGTGGAAGCCTGTAAGGAGTTAAAGCAGGAGAAAAGGATTTTTGTAACGGTCAAACGGTATGAGGATAAAATTTGGATTATGGAGAAAAATCCCATTGAAAAGGAGATTGTGTTTAGTAGCCAAGGATATCCTATGACAGATAAAAAGGATAAGGCAAATCATGGCTTTGGATATGAAAATATGGTTCGCACAATACAAAAATACGATGGAGCTATGAAATGCTACTGTAAGGATGGGTGGTATTTCATGGAGATTCTTTTATAGAAACTTAAGAAAAACCTCGAAGGATAGCAAAAAACATGTCGTTGGTGTAAAAAATCTGTCGTTGGTGTAAAAGTGGTTGTA
>JAFPBJ010000095.1 GCA_017390525.1 Lachnospiraceae bacterium
AATTGTCGAATCCATCAATTTCCGTAATATCCATTTTTGCCATATGAGGAATTTCATAATCAAATCTTCTTTTGTGCCCTGGCATATGAAAGGGGTAAAAATCACTTTTACTATATTCTTTTAATTTTTCATAAATAATTGGTTGCATCATGATTTTCCTCACAAAGAATTGGTTTTACTGCTTCATTAGAACACAATTTTGGATAGGTTTGTAATAGATTCTAACAACAAATTGTTATTATATAAATAGCTTAATATTACACTTTGATTCACTTCTTTTATCATAATTTTTCCAAATTCTGTCTGAATGAGCATCGTTACAATTACAAAAAAAATCCAAGTAAGGAGTAGGGCTTCTATAAACCCTAGGGCTACTCCCCCAACCTTATCAAAGGTGTGTACAATAGGAAGCTCTGTAATAAATTCCAAGGTTTGTCCCAAGAAAATAAGGATAATGCGAACAATTACATAGGTTAGCAAAAAGCTAATAGCATTCATAATCATTAAGGTAAAATAGGCAGCTACATATTCATAAAAATGTTCTATATGAAGTGCTTCGTATATTTCCTCATGATTATTTTCAATCAATCCATTTTGTAGCATTTCTGGCAAATGTAGCTGTTCAATTGCTTCTGTTTGCTTTACCTTTGTGGTAACATCCTTTTTGGTATTTAGCTTAAGGGTTTCCTCAATTTTCTTTTGTATCACAGTATCTAGCTTCGTTTCCTTGGTAAGAGTGGTACTCACCATGGGAGATAGCAAAAAGGTAAGTATCAGTGCTAAAATTCCACTTCCCACAATAAACACACTTTTTAAAAAGCCTCTTATATAACCTACCCATACTAGCACAAGAAAAATCATGCAAATTACAATTGACAATAGATTCAAAACGGTTCTCCTTCTATTTTAAACGTATATATTCCGTGGCATCCTCAAAGACCACCATATATTCTCTACCATTTTCCGTTGGAATCATATCCTGTACATTTTTTCCAAACTTATGGTGAAAACGCTCTTTTCCTTTAAAATTATAGATATAACACTCCATATCCCCTACTAAAATAATTTCATTCTTTGTAACTCGAATGGTATTATAATCTATGTTTAATGTCTTTTCTAATACCTTTCGTCCCGATAAATTATATACATAAAGCTGATATTTTCCCTTTTCTAAGTCAGTGGTATTATTGGTAACAAAGCCCACATATTTTTCATTGGAAAATACACTGTTAATTTCTGCTTTTACTTTAATGGTGGCACGTTCTGATGGTTTTTGCTTCATATTATATATAACAAGCTTGTCATCACCGTATGCACATACCACATTATTATTTACAAATTCTACCTTAGGAACTATGGTATCTCCAAATTCCGTTCCCCCTACCAAACGGTCTACGGAGTTTTGTCCCACCTTAGAAAAATTATAAAAGCCTACAGAATTTTTTACACTTGTTCCATCTAAGGCTACATAGCTTACCACTAGCTTCGTTCCGTCAGAGGATACAGCAATATCTAAGGGATATCCACTTTGCTCCATAGAGGTTTTTACATCTACTAGCTCTTTTCCTGATTTATTATATAACTTAATATAATTTTCCTTAGACTCCTCTAATACCACCGCAACTACCCCTTGAGAGGCTACCTTTACATTGCATATTGGATAAGGAGTGGTGTTCTTTCCTACCTTTCCCTTCTCATCAAAAAGGTAATAGCTATTGCCATTTAAATCTGCCACTACTACATAATCCTCACAAACCACTGCCTTTGGCTGCTTCATCGTAAAGGATTCTGTCCAAATTCCCTCGCCCTTACTGTTTAAATAAGAAATTCCATCTTTGCTGTACTTAAGTAACTTCCCATGAAATGGCATATAGTACATAGTGCTAGCATCCTTCTTCCCTGTAGTAGCTAACACCTGATATTCCTTATAATATCGGTTGCAATATATTACATATCCACCTAAAAAAAGGCACAATAAAATTGCAAAAATAATTGCAAGCTGCGCCCGTTTGTGTCGTTTTTCTTTGACTTGCCCATCAATTTCTATTACATTCTGATTTTCATTATCTTCATTAAAACCCATGTGACTTAACTATCCTTTCCTTTGCACTTTAGGTTGCATCATTCTCTTGCACAGTTAGTATTTATTTTATACTATTCTAAAGGATAATACAAGTAAAACAAGGGACGCATCTTGTGTATCAAGGAGCGTCCCTATCTCTTCTATTTTCCAGAGGACAATTGATAATACTTACCCTTTGCCTCCATCAGTTGTTCATGACTTCCTCTTTCAATAATTCTTCCCTGCTCTAACACTATGATACAATCACTGTTTTGTATGGTAGAAAGTCTATGAGCAATGACAAAGGTAGTTCTTCCCTCCATCAATTTATCCATACCATCCTGAACCAGTTTTTCTGTTCTAGTATCAATAGAGCTAGTTGCTTCATCCAAAATCAAAACAGGTGGATCTGCAATGGCCGCCCTTGCAATCGCTAGTAGCTGACGCTGCCCTTGACTTAGGTTTGCCCCATCACCAGTTAATATGGTATCATACCCTTCTGGTAGTCTTCTGATAAAGCCGTCTGCATTAGCTAGCTTTGCCGCTGCAACTACTTCTTCATCCGTTGCATCCAATCTTCCATAACGAATATTATCGCGTACGCTCATGGTAAATAAATGAGTATCCTGAAGAACAATACCAAGAGAATGTCTTAAGTCTGCCTTTTTTATCTTGTTAATATTAATTCCATCATATCGAATCTTACCGTCCTGAATATCATAAAAACGGTTAATCAAATTCGTAATTGTGGTTTTTCCAGCTCCTGTGGAACCCACAAAGGCGATTTTCTGCCCTGGTGTAGCATATAAGTCCACGTTATGAAGCACAATTTTTTCATCATTGTAGCCAAAATCCACATCATCAAATACCACATCTCCCTTTAGTTCCACATAAGTGGTAGGGTCTCCATTCTGATGCTTATGTTCCCATGCCCAGATTCCTGTTCGTTCTTTGCAAGGTAGTAGTTTATCTCCTTCCCATTTCGCA